>JBIIZV010000168.1:0-2766 GCA_044346095.1 Candidatus Nanopelagicales bacterium | reverse complement strand
ATGCAGTTCATCGTCTTGTGGTGGCACTACAACAAAGACTGGGATGCCATCTTCAATCAGCGCAATCGGGCCATGCTTTAGTTCACCGGCGGCAAAGCCTTCTGCGTGCATGTAAGCCAATTCCTTGAGCTTCAACGCACCTTCAAGTGCAACTGGGAACCCAACGCTTCGTCCCAAGAAAAGTACGGATTGCTTGTTAATCAATTCTTTAGCAATTGCCTTAACGCCCTCGGTTGTATCCAGAACTAGGTCGATCATGCTTGGCATGTCACTTAGTTCGAGTGCAACTGTGGCTGCATCTTTGCCGTAACCAGTTCCTCGAGTTTGGGCTAAGTACATCGCGAATAAGTAGCACGCAACAATCTGAGTTAAGAACGCCTTGGTTGAAGCCACAGCAATTTCAGGTCCAGCGTGAGTATAGATAACCGCATCGCTTTCGCGTGGGATTGTTGAACCATTGCTATTGCAGATAGCCAAAACTTTTGCGCCTTGTTCGCGGGCGTAACGCATAGCCATCAAAGTGTCCATAGTTTCGCCAGACTGGCTGATCGCAACAACCAAAGTTGTTGGCGTCAAAATCGGATCTCGGTATCTAAATTCGCTGGCCAACTCAACTTCACATGGAATCCGAGTCCAGTGTTCGATTGCATACTTGGCAATCAAGCCTGAGTGATAAGCCGTGCCACACGCAGTGATGATGATCTTGTCGATGGTCTTAAGGAATGCATCGTCTAGACCCAAATCAGCAAGGGTAACTTTTCCAGACTTATCGATGCGACCAAGCAAAGTGTCAGCGACTGCCTTTGGCTGTTCGGCAATTTCCTTAAGCATGAATAAGTCAAAGCCACCCTTTTCGGCTGCAGCTGCATCCCAGGTGACTTCGTACTCAGTGAATTCAGCTGGCTTGCCAAAAAAGTCTGTTACTTCAATTGAGTTAGGAGTGATCTCAACGATTTGATCCTGACCAAGTTCAATTGCATTACGGGTGTGGGCAATAAATGCTGCAACATCTGAAGCCAAGAAGTTCTCACCATCGCCGCGTCCAACAACTAGTGGCGAATTTCGGCGGGCAGCAACGACAACATCTGGGGTGTCAGCGTGAACAACGACCAATGTGAAAGCACCAGTAAGAACCTGGCAAACTTCGCGAAGCGCGTCAGCTAGTCCAGGTGTTGATTTCATCTGCTTAGAAAGTAAGTGTGCAACAACTTCGGTATCAGTTTGGCTGCGAAGTGTGACACCCTCAGCAATTAACTTGTCGCGAAGCATTGCAAAGTTTTCGATAATGCCGTTATGGATAACTGCGATAGTTCCATCTTCACTGACATGTGGATGGGCATTGACATCGTTTGGAGCGCCATGGGTAGCCCAGCGAGTGTGGCCAATTCCAGTGTGTGAAGGCGAGATCGGGCTATCTACTAACTCAGCTTCCAGATTGGCTAGCTTGCCAGCCTTCTTGCGAGTTTGGATTGCCTGGTCCGAGACAATTGCGATGCCTGCGGAGTCATAGCCCCGGTATTCCAATCGGCGCAGACCTTCAATGACTACATTTTGGGCTTGTTGCGGGCCGACATATCCAACGATTCCGCACATACCTTGAGTCTACCGATTAGCTCAGGGCGCAGTGGGTAGCGACCACATCAGCAAGTTCTTTAGCGACTTTCTGAGCTTGATCGGCAGTTGCAGCCTCAACCATTACGCGAATCAATGGCTCAGTTCCGCTTGGACGCAACAGAATGCGTCCAGTGCTACCAAGTTCTTGCTCCAATTTTGCAACGGCTTCAGAAACAGCTGATTTTGAAACCGAACTCTTATCAACATTTGGAACGTTGATCAATACTTGTGGCAAGCGATTCACAATTGCAGCTAGTTCTGCCATTGATTTTCCAGTTGCTTTCATTTCAGACATCAAATGAAGCGCGGTAAGTACGCCATCACCGGTGGTTGCGTATTCACTGAGTACTACGTGACCACTTTGCTCGCCACCAATGGTGAAACCGCCAGTGCGCATTTCTTCAAGTACGTAACGATCGCCAACTGCTGCTGCAATTACTTCGATCTCAAGTTCTTTCATCGCAATGTTGAAACCCAAGTTAGACATCACAGTTGCAACAACAGTGTTTCCAACTAGAGCACCGCGAGTCTTTCGGCCAGATGCCAAGATTGCCAAGATCTGGTCGCCATCAACAAAGTTTCCATCGGCATCTACGGCTAGGCAGCGATCGGCGTCACCGTCATGGGCAATACCAATATCTGCCCCATGCTTTACAACTGCTGCAAACAGATCATCCATGTGAGTTGATCCGCAGTTTTCATTGATGTTCAATCCATTTGGTTCACAGTGAATTGAAATCACCTGAGCACCAGCGCGACGAAGTGCCTCTGGCCCAACTAGCGATGCAGATCCATTGGCGCCATCAACAACTACGGTTAGGCCTTCCAAGGAATTGGAAATGCTGGCGTTCAAGTGATGAAGGTATTTTTCAACTAGATCGTGCTCGCTGCGGATTCTGCCAACACCTGCGCCTGTTGGAAGTTCACTAACAACATCAAGATGCGCTTCGATGGCATCCTCGATGGCGTCATCTAACTTCACACCACCACGGGCAAAGAATTTGATGCCGTTATCTGGCATTGCGTTATGTGATGCCGAAAGCATTACGCCTAGGTCAGCACCGGTTAGATCAGTTAGGAATGCAACAGCTGGAGTTGGCAGGATTCCTACGTCGATTACATCAACGCCGGCACTTGCTAGCCCAGCACTGA
>JBIIZV010000167.1:0-2780 GCA_044346095.1 Candidatus Nanopelagicales bacterium | reverse complement strand
GCGACTTTAAAGATTTCTTTGTCGGCGGTCGCTACCGATCCTTCTGTTACAAACCAGGTGTTGATCCAGATGTGATCATGGGTATCGGTATTCATGGACAAATGCTTTACGTTGATCGACCACGCGGAGTTGTGGTTGCCAAACAATCATCTTGGCCAAATCCGGATTCGGAAGAGATGCACCTTGATGCGTTTCATGCTTGCCGGGCTATTGCCCACGCACTTGGCTAGGTAATTACGCGTGTAATTCCCAGTACCTACCGCAGGTAATTACGCGTGTAATTCCCAGTGCGTAACCTCTGGCGGATTCGCAAAGAAAGGACCTATAAGTCCACGCCACTGGGTAAACAGTTCTGATTCTCGGAAGCCAACCATGTGGTCTTCAACTGTGTCCCAACCAATTGCGATCAAGTAAGTTGATGGCTTTTCTACACCGCGATGAACGTGAATAACTTGAAAGCCTTTGGCTTGTGACACAACAGCTTTTGCTTGCTCCATAGCTGCTTCAAACTCCAGCTCTTTACCAGGAACGATTTCCATGAATGCGGTTTCCATAATCATGATTGCCAGATTACCTTTTGGCTCGCTTCTCATCCCACACGGGTTCATCGGATTCGCGAACTGTTGAATCCCCACCAAAAACCACAAACCGATCCATAGTTCGAGAGAACCAGCGATCGTGGGTAACTGCTAATACGGTTCCTTCGAAGGCATCAAGTGCACGTTCAAGTGCTTCCGCAGACTCAAGGTCTAAGTTGTCAGTTGGCTCATCAAGCAATAGCAGGGTTGCACCCGATAACTCCAACAAAAGAATCTGGAATCTAGCTTGTTGCCCACCCGATAGCGATTCAAACTTTTGCTCACTGGCCCCGGCTAAACCATAGCGATCAAGAGCTCGAGCAGATTGTTCTTGCTGCATGCCGTTTCGATGTTCATCGCCTCGATGCAAAATCTCAATCAAAGTTTTGCCCATTAGCTCAGGATGGTGATGAGTTTGGGCAAACCAGCCTGGACGAATTCGCGCGCCAAGTTTTGCGTTTCCAGTGTGCGCAACTGGATCAATTGTCACATCGCTAATTGGGAGATGTTCTAGTTCAGGATCAGTGCCACCTGCGGCCAGCAATCGTAAGAAGTGGCTTTTGCCTGAACCATTTGCGCCAAGGATTCCAATTCGTTCGCCAAACCAAATTTCCAAATCAAACGGCTCAACTAAACCGGTTAAAGAAAGTTTTTCGCAAACAACTGCTCGTTTGCCTGTGCGACCACCTTTGAGGCGCATCTTCACATTTTGTTCGATTGGTATTTCTTGCGGTGGACCTATCTCTTCAAATTTCTTTAATCGAGTTTGAGCAGCCTGGTAACGCGAAGCCAAACCATCATTGAATTTGGCTTTGACTTTAAGCATCTGAACTAAATCTTTAATCTTTTGGTGCTCTTCATCCCAGCGACGTCGTAGTTCTTCTAAGCGAGCAAATCGATCTTTACGTGCTTGGCCGTGACTGGCGAATCCCCCACCATGAATCCAAACTGAGTTTCCAGCATGGCCTAACTCAAGGGTCACAATCTGTTTTGCCGTGTTCGCCAGCAACTCACGATCGTGACTTACATAAAGAACTGTCTTTTTCGTTTCATTTAGTTGATCCTCAAGCCACTTCTTGCCTGGTACATCGAGGTAGTTATCCGGTTCATCAAGAAGCAGGACTTCTTCGGGTCCGCGAAGCAATGCCTCTAGGACTAAGCGCTTTTGCTCGCCACCAGAGAGGCTGCCCGCAGAGCGGTATTGCGCTTGATCAAATGGTAATTGGATTGCTGCCATTGTGCAGACATCCCAAAGGACTTCGATGTCATAACCACCAACGTCTGCCCAATCTGCGATCGCCTGAGCATATGCCATTTGATTCTTTTCGCTGTCGTCATCCATCATCGCGAGTTCGGTTGCGTCGATTCGAGCAGCGGTTTGGGCAATTGCAGGTGGCGCAACGGTAAGCAGTAAGTCTCGAACCGTGCCATCAGTCATGTGTCCAACAAACTGTCGCATTACGCCAAGTCCACCGGTACGCGCGATACTTCCTTCTTGCGGTTGCTCATCTCCGGCAATCATTCGCATGAGCGTTGACTTGCCAGCACCATTTGCGCCAATGAGAGCGGTTACCGCGCCTTCGCCTACTCGAAATGAAACATCAAGTAACAAAATTCGTCCGTCAGGAAGTGAATAAGTTACATGCTGGACATCAAGATGCCCCATCAGAATCCCTTACTTGCAATGTCTCTGCGATGCGCTTGGCGTACTCACTAGGTTCTGGGTATTTAACGTCAACCAAAGTAAGGCCTAGAGCAGGAGCTGCAAACACGTGGGCTTCCCGTTCCTTGCCAGCCAAGTAATTCTCTAACCACGCTTTGTCGAATTTGCCTTCGCCGATTGCCAGAACTGCGCCAATTAAGCCACGCACCATTGAATAACAAAATGCATCCGCTTCAAGTTCTACTTTGATTAATCCATCTGGCAATTCTGACCAATCAAACTTCATCAAAGTGCGAATGGTTGTGGCACCCTCGCGCTTCTTGCAAAATGCCGAGAAGTCATGTAGCCCAATTAGAGATTGGCTGGCATCATTCATTGCCTGAACATCTAGTGGCAGGTAGCTGCGATGCGCGCGATCGCGAAGCAATGGGTTGCGCTGTCCTTGATAAATCAAATACTCATAACTTCGTGACAATGCCGCAAACCGGGCATCAAAGTCAGCAGTCGTTATTTCTAATTCTTGAATTGAAATATCCTCT
>JBIIZV010000166.1:0-2790 GCA_044346095.1 Candidatus Nanopelagicales bacterium | reverse complement strand
TTAACTGGTCGCACTTGGCCATCAAGCGCAAGTTCGCCAATGACGATGGTTTTGGACATCTCTGGAATTTGGGAGTGTGCCGAAAGAATTGAAAGCGCAATTCCTAGATCAAGTGATGCCCCGCGCTTATGAACTGATGCAGGTGACAGGCCAACGGTGATTCGACGTTCGGATGGCCACGACAACTCGCTGTTTTGAACCGCAGCGCGAACCCGATCCCTCGCTTCACCAACAGCAGTGTCAGGGAGTCCAACAATTGCCATGCCCGGAAGGCCCTGACTTAGGTAAGCCTCAATGTCGACGACCAATCCTTCGACACCGTTGATCACAACACCACATGCTCTAGCCAGCGTCATTATTCGATCCCTTTGATGTGGCTAATGGTTGGTGGCTGACTTTCGCAATAGATCACACTTATGGCATCGAAGCGAATCCCTTGATGTTTGGATTGATGATTGCTGAGCCAATGAAGTGCGGCAGTTCTGATGTGTTGGAGCTTCAGTGGAGTAATTGCATCACTTGGAATTCCGTGACTTACGGATCTACGAGTTTTGACCTCACAGAAAACTAATGTGGAATCCTTTTGCGCAATTATGTCGAGTTCGACGCGTTTGAATCTCCAATTACGCCCGAGGATTTCGTAACCCATGTCTTGCAAATAGATCGTGGCAATGTCTTCACCGATTTTTCCAAGTTCGCTGTTTTTAAGATGCACCCGTACATGGTGAAAGGTTTATTGAAGTTAGGCGTAAAAATCTAGTTTCTGTGAACTAAATCATTATGTGGAAAGACTTATGGGACTTCCATGTCAGGCTTTGATAGCTCTTCGACATTGACATCTTTGAAAGTTAAGACGCGAGCCTTCTTAACAAATCTGGCCTGGCCATACATGTCCCAAATCCAGGCATCAGTAAGTGTGGCTTCGAAGTAAACATCGCCAGCATCATTGGTGCGAACCTGAACATCAACACCATTTGCTAAATACATTCGGCGTTCAGTGTGAACGATATAACTGAAAAGGTGAACTAAGTCGCGGTACTCCCGATAAAGCTCAAGCTCCATCTCGGATTCATAACGCTCTAGCTCATCCGCTGACATGTAATTAGCCTATGCGGTGACGGGCTCAGATTCACTCGGGCCACTGGGTAATTTCCAAGACTTGCGATGTAGGTCGGTTGGGCCAAGCCGGGCAATAGCAGCCATGTGGTCGCTGGATCCATAGCCAACGTTTCCTTCCCAGCCAAAGTCTGGATGAATCAGTGCGGCCTCGCGCATCAATTCATCCCGAGCTACTTTGGCCAAGACGCTTGCCGCCGATACTGAGGCGCAAGATGCATCTGCCTTAATCTTCATAGTCACCGGAACCACAATGTCCGAAATGGGCGTTGTGAATAAATCGGATTCTGGCTCCAGCAGCCAGTTGTGTTTACCATCAAGAATCACATGGTCTGGTTTGATACTTAACTGTTGATGCGCTCTCACCCACGCCAAACGAAGTGCGGGAACGATTCCAATTTGATCAATTTCATTGGCAGCCACGTGCCCAATTGCATATTCAACTACCCAGGCGGAAACCGGTTCAATCAATTTCTCTCGAGCGGCGCGACTGATCTGTTTGCTATCTCGCAAACCTGATGGCACTTGCGATGTTTCTGCCGAAACAATTGCAACGCCAACTGAAACTGGACCAGCTAGCGCACCGCGGCCAACTTCATCTACGCCTGCAACATACTTCACACCAGTTGAAAATAACTCATGCTCTAATTCCAGAGTCGGCGCAGCAGAACTAATTTTCGATCCCACCTATGCGACCGATTGGCCAAATCCGCATCGCAACGCGGCCAATGACTTCTTCTTCGGGAACCATGCCGTTGTTCTTATCTAAGTGGAAGCGCGAGTCTTCGGAATTACCGCGATTGTCACCCATTACAAATACATGACCTTCTGGAACTAGCACTTCGAACACCACTTGATCTGTGGTTGAGCCATCCTTAATGTATGGCTCATCGATACCAACTCCGTTAAGAACAATTCGACCTTGAGTGTCACAACATTTAACTGTGTCGTTTGCAACGCCAATAACGCGCTTAACTAAATCATTTCCAGAGTTAGCTGGAACAATTCCAATTGCCTGCAGCACGCGACCAACTGGAGTGTCATAAGGGTTTGGAAATCCTTCTCCTAGCCAGCCACCGGGATCGTGAAACACGATTACATTTTCCCGATTAACTCCAGTCAATTGCGTGGAGATTTTTGAAACAATGATTCGATCGTTTTCCTGCAAAGTATCTTCCATGGAAGCACTAGGAACATAAAAAGCTTGGATCAAAAAGGTTCGCACCAAGATTGAAAGAATTAAAGCCGTGCCAACTACAGTCACAAGTTCGCGTAGCAAACTTGGCTGTTTTTTCGGCTTTTTAGGCTTCTCTTTTTTGTGACTCATGGTTCTCTCATCATACTTTTAAACAAAAAACTAACGGGCCCACCAATAGATGAGCCCGTTAATTCAATAAGAGTTAAGCGTTGTCGCGTAATTCCTTGATCTTTGCCTTCTTGCCACGTAGATCACGTAGGTAGTAAAGCTTGGCGCGACGTACGTCACCGCGGCTTACCAATTCGATTAGTTCAACGATTGGTGAGTGAAGTGGGAAAGTACGTTCTACACCAGTTCCAAAGCTGATCTTGCGGACTGTGAAAGTCTCACGAAGGCCGCCACCATGGCGACGGATTACGACACCTTGGAAAATCTGAATACGGGAACGGGAACCTTCAACGACTCGAACGTGAACT
>JBIIZV010000026.1:0-9586 GCA_044346095.1 Candidatus Nanopelagicales bacterium | reverse complement strand
TTCCGCGGGATCCGCACTCCATCTAAAGATCTATATCCATCAACTGTTGAGGAGAAAAAATGATAGCAATCAATGTCGACATGGATAAGTGCCAGCACTATGGCCAATGTGTCTTTGAAGCACCAGACATCTTTAAGCTAAACGATGAAGACAAACTTGAATATATTGCTACCGCTGATGACAGTCGCAGAAGCGATATTGAAAGCGCAGTGGATGTTTGCCCTATGCAGGCAATCACCATCGTTGAATAACTGACACCTTCTATATGTCTAAGTCAGTCGTAATTGTTGGCGCTTCAATGGGTGGCCTGCGAGCAGCCGAGGCTCTGCGTAACAACGGATTCGATGGCCAAATCACGGTAATTGGTGAGGAAGCACACGCGCCTTATAACCGCCCACCACTATCCAAAGAAGTGCTTGCCAAAGAAGTGACTCACGACGCTGTTGCATTCAAATTGCGGGCTCAAGTAGAAGACGTCATTTGGAATCTTGGCGATCCAGCAACTTCACTTGATCTGGCAAAACAAGTTGTTACAACAGCTTCTGGCAAAACCTTTGAATACGACGGATTAGTTATTGCATCTGGATTGCGGCCACGAGTATTGGACTTACCTAATGGCAAAGTATCGGGTCGTCATACCGTCCGCACCTTAGATGATGCAATTGGACTACGTGCCGACTTAGTACCCGGTGCTCAAGTTGTCGTAGCTGGTGCTGGATTCATTGGTTGCGAAGTTGCTGCAACTGCCCGCGGACTTGGATGCGAAGTAACCAATGTTGCAATCGATAGCTTCCCAATGATTCGTCCACTAGGTGAAGAACTTGCCGCAGAACTGCAGCGGCGACATGAATCCAAAGGCGTAGATTTTCGATTACAGCGTGGCATAAAGGATTTAACTGGCACGGATTCCTTGTCTGGAGTAATTCTTGATGACGGGGATTTCCTAGAAGCCACCGTGTTGGTTGAAGCAATTAGTTCCCATTGCAATGTTGAGTGGCTAGCAAACACCAATATTGATATCTCTAATGGAGTGCTTGCTGACTCGGCTCTGCGAGCCGTAACAACTGATGGTGACACTGTCGAAGGCGTTTATGTTGTTGGCGACCTGGCAAGATTTGCCAATCCACTTTTCGATGATGAAGCACGAAGAATTGAACACTGGAACATACCTACTGAGACCGGAAAGCGAGTAGGTGCGGTGTTGAGTGCTTACTTGGCAGAAGCAGATAACTTTGCTGAATTAGCTGCGCAGCCTTTCATGCCATTGCCGAGTTTTTGGTCAGATCAATATGACATGAAAATTCAAGGCTTTGGGATGCCTGGGCTGGCTGATCGTTATGAGTTAGTAGCTGGCGAGCTATCCGATGAATTAGTCATGGGTTACTTCAAAGGTGAAATTCTCATTGGAGTTGTTGGCATCGGAATGACTTCAGAGGTAATGAAATACCGCAAAGAACTTGTCAGCTAGGAACTAAACCGAAAAAGCAGGGATTACTTTTCCAACGTGCACGCCGCCGCCGAATAACTCTTGGCTATCTAACTGACGTTCAACTTCTTGGGAAACTACACCCATTACCTTTTGCAGAATCGACATTGCCACAACGATGCGAGCCCGATCAGCGCCATCCTCAATCTTTAGAGCTAGTGCTCGCCCATCTCCTAAGCCAATTCCATAAACAGCTTCCGCACCATCTTTAGCGACCAGCCCTGGGACACCCTGCATAAGTTTGGTGACATCGCGTCTGGTGCCACCAAGATACTGAGGATTCTCTTTGATCGCGGTTGCAATCTTCTTTTGGTCGGCATCAGCAGATGGGCCAGCAAATTGTGAAAACGATCTTGCAAGGCCTGTTAATGACATTGACATCAAAGGTGCGCCGCAGCCATCAATACCGATGTGCTGAACTTTTTCGCCAGTTACGGATTCGATCGCTTCTTGGCACGCTTGTTGCATTGGATGATTTGGCTTTAAGTAAGTACCGGTATCCCAACCATTTAGAACGCTAGTGAAAAGCATTGCAGAGTGTTTACCACTGCAGTTCATGTAAAGCGGTGCTTTACCCATGCCCGCCGCCAAGAAAGTATCTCGCTCAACTTCATCTAACGGCCAATCGGGTGGGCACTGCAAAGTTGAAGTGTCTAGATTTGCCGCATTCAATATGTCTTGGACTCCAGTTAAGTGAAAATCCTCACCACTGTGTGACGCGCAGGAAAGTGCTAGTAGTTCGTTCTTTAGCGGCAGACCGTTACGGACCATTGCTAAACCTTGCATAAGTTTGTTTGAGGATCTGGGAAACATTGCACTTGTTACGTCACCGATGGACCACTCGACTTTGCCTTGAGCGTCTACAACAACAGCGCTGCCAAAGTGTGCGCCTTCGACAAGTCCACTTCGGACCACATAAGCAACTGGAACTGACACTCCCCTATAGTTCCACGACCCCGTATCGGACACCTAATGCGAACTGCCGTTAAAGCAAGGCAGAATGTGAGTATGCGTGCAGTTGTTCAGCGAGTTGATGGTGCCAGTGTTGTTGTTGAAGACGAAACTATCGGGGCATTTGTTGGTCCCGGACTTTTGGTCTTGATTGGCGTAAGTGTCGATGATGATGACAGTAAGTGCGCGGTCCTGGCCGACAAGATTTGGAAGCTAAGAATTTTCGAATCAGCAGCCCTCAAAGCAGCCGGTAAAACTGTTAACTCAGAATCTGTGGAAGTTGCAGCGGCCGATGCAGGTCTTCCAATTCTGGCCATCAGTCAGTTCACGCTGTTTGCGGATACCTCAAATGGTCGCCGGCCAACTTGGCAGCAAGCAGCTCGTGGTCCACAGGCCGAACCATTGGTGGACAAGGTCGTTCAATCCTTGCGGGATCTTGGTGCCCAAGTTGAAACTGGAAAATTTGGCGCGGACATGCGCATCAGTGCGGTTTGTGACGGTCCAATGACAGTCACGCTAGAGGTCTAGTTACTCAACAATTACGGTTTGGCTGGCAGCAACTGTGCCAGCGGTCAGAACTGCGTCAGTTGGAACCGAGCGCTTAATGACAGCAAGGGCCAGCGGACCGCTTTCGTAATCCTGAGTCACCGAAGTTACGCGCCCAACTTCTTTGCCATCAAACAAAACTGCATCGCCAACTGCAGGCAATTCGTTAGTCGAGCCATCTAGTTCCAGCTGGACTATGCGACGAGGTGGTTTTCCTAAGTTGTAAACCCTTGCCACAGTTTCTTGGCCACGGTAGCAACCCTTGTTTAAGTGAACGGATGAACCAATCAAACCAACTTCATGCGGAATCGTTTTGTGATCAGTTTCAAAGTTAAGGCGTGGAACGCCAGCGCGGATTCGATGCGCTTCCCAAGCCCAAGTTCCAACTTGAGTTTCTTGATTCAAAACTTCTTCGAGGTCAGCACGTGGCACAAACAGTTCACTGACTTTCCAGTCAGCTGGTCTAGTCGCAACATACTTGTCGCTAGCCGCTGAGCCATTTACAAACGCTTCGGATGAATGCCAAACCGGATACGTGTTGGATTCAATCCAGCCAGGTGCTCCCACGATCGCGATGTCTTCAGACACATCTTTAACTTCTACTCGAAGCATGAACTTCATTGACTCTAAATAGTTGATTAAGTCGTTGACAGTGCCTGGTTCGCAACTGATCCAGATTGTTTCGTTATGTTCGGCTACGTGAATGTCATGTTCGATGTGACCATGTGGGGACAAAATCAAAGATGTTAGGTGTGCAACTGGTGATTCAAAGTCTTGAGTAGTGATGGAATGCAGCCAAGACTTGCGATCTGGGCCAGTAACAGTCACTACCCCGCGATGCGAAAGGTCTACTCGCCCGCGACCAGCTACTAGTTCGCGCTGCTCTTTGAACGGCTCTCCGAAATGCCAGGGCACCCCAGCATCAATGCTGGTGTCATCCATGTGCGGAATAGCGGTCATAACAACATTCTCTCGCAGTTAATGCGGACTGGAAACCTTTATTGCTCAGGGCTAAAGCAGCTTTTGGCGATCCATGCAAGATGCGCACTGGCCATGAACCGAAACGTGGGCCACGTCTGTCTCGAATCCAGCTTTCTCGCGAAGCATCTGAACAAATAGTTCCGCAGCATCTGCTGGAATTGATTGCACGCCTTGGCAGGTGTCACATACTAAGTGGATGTGGGCATCGTTATCAACGGAATGATATGTCGGTGCGCCATGACCAATGTGGGCATGAGTAACCAAACCAACTTGTTCTAGAACCTCTAGAGTTCGGTAGATCGTTGAAAGGTTTACTGCGGCCGCAGTTTTTTGAACTTCAGAAAGCAGTTCTTCTGGAGTTGCGTGACCCAAAGTATTGACAGCTTCCAGCACTAACTGGCGCTGCGGGGTGATTCGATAACCCTGGTCGCGTAAGACGTCATCCCATTCATTGCTCATGGTGCCATTGCCTTTGTTAGATGGAATGAAGCGTGCGATTTCATCGCATGGCCTTCAGCAGCCATGTCATAAACCCAGCCGATGTTGCCATCGACAAGCCCGTAAATGCGCTCGCCAGAATCAACTTGTTTCGCAGAAGCGGTTCGCAAAATCGCGTCCGTCTTTAATTCGACGCGAGCACCAGTGATCTGGGCATTTTCTAAACCAGTAATTGTGACTTTGCCAAACCAAGACTCCAGGAATCCAGTTGGATGGGCCAAAAGTAACTCAACTTCATTGTCTGGGCGTGGACGCCAAAAACCGCTTTCCAAAGCAAGTGGGCGAACTCGTTCACCTTGATCATCAAGTTCCCAAGTGCGTGACCAGTGAATCAAAAATGGCCGTCCATCAGAGTGAATACTTAGTTCCTGGCCAACTTGAATATCAGATTCCATGCTTGGGTATCCAACAACTCCAACGCCAACCCAGGTGCCAACTAGCCAAGACAACGGAGCTAAGTCCGGATGCAGTTTGGTGCTCATGCTTGACCCTTAAAAAGTTTGTAAACCATGTACGACGCATACCCAGTAATGGAAAGTGAAGCCACAACCAGTAATCCGGTATAAAACGTCTCAGCCATGTTTCTAAGTCTATCTGCCCACTATTCTCAGGTAAGTAGCCAAGCCGAAGGGTAAACCTAATGAACAACGCAGAGATCAAATCGATTCTTGAAGAGGCATCTTCAGTGGCTGTAATAGGTGTATCCAGTAATCCAGAACGTGCCAGTCATCAAGTGGCTGCTTATCTTATTGAGCAGACTCACCTTGATGTGTATTTGATCAACCCAACGGTGACCGGTGAAATGTTGGGTCAGCCGGTTTACAAATCTGTCGCTGACTTGCCAGTAATTCCAGACATCATCGATGTGTTTCGCAAGGCCGAGGATATGCCAGCTGTTTTTGAAACTGAATTTCCGGCAATCGCTGGAAGTGCCACTGGAAAAACCTGGTGGATGCAACTTGGAATTGTGAATGACGATGTTGCAAAGCTAGCCGCTGATGCCGGGATGAAAGTAGTTATGGATCGCTGTATCAAAGTTGACTACGTGAATTTGATTCCAGAAGGAAAGTAAGTTCTAAAAACAAAGGCTGGCTTTCATACGAAAGCCAGCCTTTGTTTTTTAATGCATGTTCTATTTGAGTGTGACAGTACTTACTGAATTCAATGGTGCATATGTAGCGTCACCAGCATTTGCCTGGGTGATTGTGCAAGTTGCACCCTTCTTCTTACCCATAGTTACTGTGTAAGCAGTTGTGGTCTTAGTTTTGACGGTCTTCTTGCCGACCTTTGTCTTTGTGGTCTTGACTACTGGCTTAACTTTGCAACCACCAGCGACCGTAACTGTTACTGGAAGACCAGCACTGGACTTAGCTGTAATCTTTAGCTTCTTCTTTGGCTTGATTGTTGCTGGCACTGTTGCTGGTGCCGTCTGTGCGGTCAGCGGTGTCGTCGCGGCTGGTGTTGTTCCACCTGTAGTTGTTCCACCACCGGCTGGTGTTGTTCCATCGCCTGCTGGTGTTGGTTCAACAACAGATAAAGTTGCATTGCCTATGTCAATTACTGCCTCAGGCGTAGGTGTGTGATTCCTAAAGCTAACCTGAAAGAACCTGCCAGATCTTACTTCTAATGTATTAGCTGGAAATGTTACTGAGATTGAAACGGCAGTTGAAAAATCAACGGCACTTGTCAAAGCAAGTCCCCACGATGCGGATTGGCAAGTAAGGGTGTCTGACATCGTATAAGTTGCACGGCCACTACAAGAGCCATTCGTACCTGAGGAAAACTTCCAATTTTCTGGGAGTGCAACCATAAATGTCTCTGCTGTCCCTACTGTTATCAATTTTGCTGTAACGGTTATTGGAGTTGCATTGGTCCCTGACGTTCCAATTGCCGCTGACGATGTTGCGGTGGCGTCTGTGATGGTTGCTGCACTTGCTGGCGCAGAAAATACTCCAAGAACAAGGGCAAAACTTGCCGCACCGGTCAGGGCTGATCTAAAAACTTTGTTCACGATTTTCCTTTGAAGAATTAAATGGAGATGAATAACCACAAGTTCAACATAGGAAGTTCAACGAGATTGAATTAATACAGGGCATTCCCTGTCAAAAACCAAAGGCTGGCTTTCGCGAGAAAGCCAGCCTTTGTGTTAATTAGAACTATTTAGATACTGCGATCTCCACGTCGAGTACCTTGCCGATGGTGGCTTGAACCTGGGTGCGACTGTTTGCACCTGGAACTAAAGCAACCACAGTCCAATCACCAGCAACTGTGAAGAATCTAAATTCTCCTTGCTTGGAAATCGGAACCTCAGCTACGAATTCATCAGACTTATCGTGCAACCGAACGTACCCAACACTGGCTGGCTGTCCGTCCTTGCTGACAATTCCTTGAATGACAGCTTGGGTAGAGATGTCAACGTTTTCTAACGAGACACCCCCGACAACTGCGCCACAACCACTCATGCGGTGCCTGGCTCGTCGCCAACGGCAACTGGCACGCCAACAAGTGAGCCGTACTCGGTCCATGAGCCGTCATAGTTGCTGACGTTCTTTACACCTAATAGCTCGTGCAATACGAACCATGAGTGTGCTGAGCGCTCGCCGATGCGGCAATAAGCAATGGTGTCTTTCTTTAGATCAACACCAGCACCTTCGTAAAGTGCCTTAAGTTCGTCGATTGACTTGAAGGAGCCATCTTCGTTGGCTGCCTTACTCCATGGAATATTTGCAGCAGTTGGAATGTGTCCACCGATGCGAGCAGCTTCTTGTGGCAAGTGAGCTGGTGCAAGCAAGCGACCAGCGTATTCATCTGGGCTACGAACATCAACAAGGTTCTGGGTTCCGATTGCCTTAAGCACATCTTCACGGAACGCACGGATGGATCGGTCTTGATCTTTTGCAACGTACTTAGTAGCAGTGCGACTTGGAACTTCGCTAACTAATTCGCGACCATCTAGTTCCCACTTCTTACGTCCACCGTCAAGTAAGCGAACATCGCCATGTCCGTAAAGCTTGAAGTACCAGTAAGCGTAGGCAGCAAACCAGTTGTTGTTTCCGCCATAAAGCACAACGATGTCATCGTTTGAAACACCCTTTGCACTTAGCAACGCTTCGAACTGCTCTTTGTTTACAAAGTCGCGACGGATTGGATCTTGTAGATCGGTTTTCCAGTTAAGTGCGATGGCGTTCTTGATGTGGTTGCCTGCGTAGGCTTCAGTGTCTTCATCAACTTCGATGAAAACTACCTTTGCATCATCTAAATGTGACAACGCCCATTCGGCGTCTACTAGTGCTTGGTTACTCATTGTTACTCCTTATAGATTGAAAACTTATTTTTAAGAAAAGATTCGTTTGCCGATTAGGTACATTTCACAACCAAGGCAAAAGTTGAACGCGGCATTCAAGAAGGCTGCGCCCAGTGCAAAACCAACTGCAATAGTTGCTACTAAGTCAGCACCTGCGAGAAGTGCGATCAAACCGGTTGCTGCAAATAGAAAGCCAACGAACTGGGCAAACTGCGGAGGCTCAACTGCTTCAAGCGCGGTTGGTTTCCCAAGTTTTGGCGCAACTAGCTTGCGGTAAATGATTCCGTACGGCTGAGCGTGCAATCCAACGAATGCACCAAGCGCGAAAACAACCGTTTGAATTCCAAGCAGCACCAACGCGATGCTCGATGGAATGGTTAGCAGAATGATTGCTAAAACTGCAGTCGTGATTGCAGCTCCAAAGCGTGGCCCGCGTGGATCGATTTGCTTGCTCATTAGATTTCCTTTTCAGTTCCGATTTAGCTTGGCTTTGATTCAACTGCAGCCGCTAGATGGACTACAGGATTAAGAGCACATACACATCGAGGAACCAAGGCGGCCGTAATCAACGACCCGACGCTTGATAAGAACAGTGGTTCTCGACATGCACCAACCATAGGACAGGATTCCACCAGTCGCAGGCTCGTTACTGGTAATTGCAAAAGCCTCGCATTAGGCACTCAAGTTGGCGAAATTCCCACTTTCACCTAAGTTCAGAAGGGTTGATTTATAGGGAGTGGCAATGAGTACCGGTGGCTATGTGTTACTTGCCGTACTGGCGCTCTCTGCAGCCTTTGGGATCTACCGGAAGCTAAGCGACGGAAAGTTACGGGCTCAGGTTGTTCCACCACAACAAGGTCTGATCGAACACCTTCACTTAAATCATGATCACCCACCACAGGTGACATTCCTGCAGTTCTCTTCAGAGTTTTGCCAGCCTTGCCGGGTTACCAACAAGGTCCTTGAAGAAGTAACCAATAGTTTTCCAGCCATCTGCCACATCGAGCTAGATGTCGTCGAGCACATGGATTTGGTCAAGACCTATGGCATTTCTAGAACACCAACTACTTTGATCATCGACAAAGCCGGAACAGTGCACTTTAGGGCGACCGGGGTTCCCAAGAAGGCAGAGCTAACTGCTGCGGTCACAGACTTGGTTAATGTCTAAATTCTTTAGTTAAATCAAGCCAATTAACCCCCTTTTAGTTCTGCTCTAGACTTATCCAAAGCAGCTATATAAGTAGGTGAAGGCATGGCACAAGTTCTTTTGCTCACCCGCGCGCTCACACCATCTAGTGCAGTTCTGCCAGGTCTAGAACTTTTGAGCCATCACATAAAGGTGATGTCGCCAGAACCAACAGCATTGATAACTGCCCCTGAAGTTGATGTCATCTTGATTGATGGCCGCACTGATTTACCTGCAGTTCGCAGCTTGTGTCGACTATTGGAAACAACCGGCAACACTTCGCCAGTAATTCTGATTACCACTGAAGGCGGACTAGCGGCTGTTAACCACGAGTGGGGTTTGACAGACGTTTTGTTGGTTGACGCCAGCCCAGCAGAAATTGAAGTTCGCATTCGTCTGGCAACAACCAAGGTTGAAGCACCTAACGGTTTTGAGTCTTCTAACGAAATCAAAGCTGGGGAACTTTCGATTGACGAGTCTTCGTATTCAGCAAAACTTCGCGGTCGAACTTTAGATCTAACTTTTAAAGAATTTGAATTGCTTAAGTTCTTGGCTCAGCATCCAGGTCGAGTGTTCTCGCGCGATCAACTACTTCGCGAAGTCTGGGGATACGACTACTTCGGTGGAACTAGAA
>JBIIZV010000002.1:0-29608 GCA_044346095.1 Candidatus Nanopelagicales bacterium | reverse complement strand
GTGCAAATACCGAAGCCGAGCTAAACAATCTGCGCAGTGAAACTGACAAGAGCACTTCATCACAAATTGCAGCAGCTCAAGCTGAAGCAAAGCGTTTACAAACTGAAGCAACAAATGCTGCGCAAGCCATGCTTGAAAAAGCAACCGGCGATGCACAAGCCTTGCTTGCTAAGTCAACAGGTGACGCTCGCGCACTAGGCGAAGATTCAAGCAAGAGCCACGCTGCAACAATTGCTGACGCGCAGGCGAAACTTCAAGCTTCAGAAAAGCAAGCCGAACTTATCGTTTCGCAGGCGCAAGCCAAGGCAGATGACATTGTTCGCGTTGCCTCAGAAACATCTCGCGCAGACGCAGAAAGCTTGCGTCAAGCAGCAATTGCCTACCGCGACAATGTTTTAGTTTCCGTAGATGCAAACCGCAAGGTGCTTGATGATCTAACAAAGCGCATTGCAGATCTTCGCGCACAATGGTTCGATGCTCAGTCAACAATGACTCAGATTGCGAATCAGGCCGGCGCACGGTTTACCGAAGCAGAAGCTGCCGCAGCAGATGTATTCGCTCGAATCACAGACAGCCGCGCGTCACTAACTGATACTTTCGCTAATTTTGCACAAGAAATTAAAGCAAATTCAAAAATTGAAGATAACTAGTCTTTTTGGCTTGAAAGTTCGCGTGTTAGTCTCAATTTATGCGCATTGAAGCACGTAATCTAGACAAACATTTTCGCAGCGTTCACGCAGTTAAAGATTTATCGTTCACAGTTGAGCCAGGTCGAGTAACTGGTTTTCTAGGACCTAATGGTTCGGGTAAATCCACGACTATGCGTTTGATGCTTGGCCTAGATAGCGGTGGTGGCGAGACTCTTTATGACGGAAAGAAACTTTCCAGCCATTACCCAGTCACCCGCACAATCGGTGCTCACCTAGATGCAAAGTTCTTCCATCCAAAGCGAACCGCTTACGCACACCTTCGAATGCTGGGTGCCGAAGCCGGAATCAGCAAAGCTCGAGTTCATGAAGTTCTAAAGCTTGTCGGTCTTGAATCTGTAGCAAAGAAGCGCCCAGGTGGATTTTCCTTAGGAATGGGACAGCGCCTTGGTTTGGCTGGCGCAATCCTTGCCGACCCTCAGGTTTTGATGCTGGATGAGCCAGCCAATGGTTTGGACCCACAGTCGATTCAATGGCTTCGCGACTTCTTGAAGTACTACGCATCGACTGGAAAATCAGTTCTAGTCAGCTCTCACTTACTAAGTGAAATGGAATTGCTAGCTGACGACGTAGTTGTGATTGCGCGCGGAAACTTAATTGCCGCTGAATCAATGCCAGCCTTCCTATCTCGAGCAACCGGTTCTGCAGTTGTCGTGCGCAGTCCGCAAAGTGAAAAGCTTGCTGAGCTTTTGAGCGCACAAGGAATTGCATCAACCACAGATGGCGCTCGAACTATTGTGATTCCAGGTCAAACAACGGATCGCATTGGTGAGATCGCATTCACTAACGGAATTGCGCTCTCCGAATTATCTCCACGTACCGCAAGTTTGGAACAAGTTTTCCTTGAGCTAACCGAATCCGGTCAAGAATACAGACTTGGAGAAACGTCATGATTTCAAATTTGGTTTATGAATGGCGTCGACTTTGGTCGGTGCGTGCAACTTGGATTATGACTTTTGTTTACTTAGTACTCACTGGATTGCTAGGCGCTGGACCACTATTCCTCGGTGATGGCGATTTTGGAACTCAAACTTGGAAAGGTTTGTACAGCACTAATGCAAACTTCTTAGTTTTGGTAATGCTTTCTGTTGTGGCTTCACAGTTCTTTGGCCATGAATATCGTTACGGCACCATTCGGTTAACTCTCACAGAATTTCCAAAGCGTGAGCGTGTGGTTTTGGCAAAAACAATTTTGCTTGCCGTGTATGTAACGCTTGCAACTATTTTGGGCTGGGCCGTGCTTGGCGTGGTTGGATTCATTGCACCCGAAGGGTCAATTGGAACTGAAGGTCCAGGACTAAGTATTAATGGGGGAGAGCCATCAGAACTATGGCAAGTCCTGGTATTTAGTTTTGCCTACTGCTTAATAGCAATGAGCCTGACAATGATTACAAGAAATCTCGCACTTGGCATTGTTTTGCCGCTGCTAGTTTCAGCTGTAATCGAAGGCTTAATTGTTTTATTCGCAGGTCTAGCAAATGGCAAAATGGATTGGATTGTCGATGCCTTGCCATTCGCAAATGGAAGTGCTTGGCTAACCAACCTGCCTGACTCACCTAATGCCGGCTTGATCTTTGCAGCCTGGGTAGCAGGCACATATTTAATTGGTTCGGCAATGTTCTTTAAGCGAGACGCATAACAGTGTTCAGTGCAATTTCCCGCAAACAAATTCAACAATCGATAGTTGTTGGAATTCTTGCCGGCATTCTCGCTGGAATGTTTGGCGTTGGCGGCGGATTCTTAATGGTGCCGCTTTATGTTTTGTGGATGGGTCTTGACCAAAGACGATCTCATGCCACTTCACTTGCTGCCGTGCTACCAATCGCAGCAGCTGGCGCGATCGGTTACTCCGCTTCTGATTACGTTGACTGGAACGCCGCGGCTGCTCTATTAGTGGGATCAATCTTTGGAGCGTTGTATGGCGTGAGACTTTTGGGCAAGGTGTCACTTAAGTTCTTGCAACTGGGTTTTGCTGGGCTGCTCTATTTATCTGCAATGCGATTGATTTGGTCTTCAACTCCAGAACAACTGTTAGAAGGTAACGCCGCAATTGCCTTCTTGGTATTTGTCGGCTTTTTTGCCGGCGTGATGTCAGGCCTATTTGGCGTCGGCGGTGGAATCGTTATGGTCCCAGCCCTGATCATCGCTTCGGGCATGGATTCACTCACGGCCCGAGGCACCAGCCTTGCCGTGATTGTCGGGTCGGCAATTTCAGGAACGATCGCCAACCTACGAAAAGGCAATATAGATGTGCCATTTGCCCTACTTTCAGGCGTTGCTGGGATCCCAGCCACATTCCTTGGGGTCTACCTAAGCCAACAAGTTCCCCAGCGAACCGCCTTGATTCTGTTTTCCTTTATTTTGATCGCAATTGCGACTCAACAAGCCCGGAAAGTCCAACTCGGTTCTGCGGTACATTAAGGATCACCCTAGGCTCGTACCTAATTGATCTAAGGCGGAATTGCTGATGTTGGTATTTATCCCAGCTGAGACCAGGGCGGGCGAACGTCGCGTTGGTTTAACTCCAGAAGGTGCTCAAAAGCTGATAAAGCTTGGGCTAACTGTGTCTATCCAAGAAGGTGCAGGACAGGCTTCGGGTTATCACGACGATGAGTACAAAGCCGCTGGTGCATCCATTGCTGGAATTTCTGCGATTAGTACCGCCGATGTGGTTGCCACAGTTCGTCCATTAGAAAACAATGCGATCGGACAGTTAAAGTCTGGCGCAATCACAATTTCATTCCTGTCACCAGCTAATGACGCGCAAACCGTAAAGGCATTGGCAGACAAGAAAGTTACTGCACTTTCCTTTGATGTCTTGCCACGTATTTCTCGCGCACAGTCAATGGACGCGCTAACTTCGCAGGCACTTTGCGCTGGTTACCGCACAGTACTTATTGCCGCAGAACGCGCACCAAAATTCTTCCCAATGTTAATGACTGCAGCCGGAACAATTCCGGCTGCAAAAGTTTTAGTACTGGGCGCTGGTGTTGCCGGCCTTCAAGCAATGGCAACTGCAAAGCGTCTTGGTGCGATTGTTAGCGCGTACGATGTTCGCGCTTCAAGTGCTGATGAAGTTAAGTCAATGGGCGCAACTTTCCTTGACTTAGGTCTTGATGAAGTTGAAGGCTCCGGTGGTTACGCACGCGAAATGACACCCGAGCGGGCAAAGGCTCAGCAAGATGCATTGAAGAAATTTATTTCGGCATCAGATGTTGTAATCACAACTGCTGCAGTTCCTGGTCGCAAAGCACCAACACTTATTACTACCGACATGATGTCTGAAATGAAGCCAGGCGCAATCATCGTTGACCTTGCCGCAGAATCTGGTGGCAACGTTGATGGCAGCGTTGCTGGCGAAGATGTTGTTGTAAATGTTCCAGGTGGCTCAATCACTTTGATTGGCTGCAAAGATACTGCTAGTCAACTAGCGGTTCATGCCAGCAAGCTTTACGCACAAAACGTAGTTTCACTTCTAACTTTGATGACTGCTGAAGGTGTTGTAACCCCAGATGAAGAAGACGAAGTCGTTCAAGGTTCTGCTGTTATTTTCAACGGAGAAATTCGTAACGCGATGGCGCGCGAGGCACTTAACTTACCCGCACTAGCAACCGGAGAGGGTGAATAGTCATGGATGCAATTTCATTACTAACTATTTTCATTCTTAGTATTTTCGTTGGCATCGAAGTTGTTTCTAAGGTGTCTGCAATTCTTCACACACCTTTGATGTCTGGTGCTAACGCAATCCACGGTGTTGTGTTGGTTGGTGCGATCTTGGTTACTGGCAAAGCAACCGATAATGTCCAGCTTTACCTTGGTTTAGTAGCAATTGTGCTTGCCACAATCAACATGGTTGGTGGCTTTGTAGTTACCGATCGAATGTTGGAAATGTTTAAACCCAAGAAGGCTGAGAAGGAAGAGGTGTCCAAATGACACCGACCGCCATTCGCTTTGCTGAACAAACAGCGAGCATTACACCTACTTGGGTTCGCTTAGCCGAACTACTTGCTGCAGTTTTATTCATTCTTGCGCTGAAGGGTTTGTCATCACCAAAGACTGCGCGTCGTGGAAACTTACTTGGCGCAGCCGGCGCAGCAATTGCAACTGCAGTTGTGTTTTTCTATGGCCAGGAATATTACGGCGGCCCAGTTAAGCACTTGCCACAAATTTTGGGTGCTATCGCAATTGGTTCCGTCATTGGTTGGGTAGCTGCGCGTCGAGTACAAATGACCCAGATGCCACAGATGGTTGCACTATTCAATGGTGTTGGTGGTGGCGCTGCCGCAGTTATCTCGGTAATTGAATTCCTGTCGGTTGAATCCGAGAGCATTCCAATTCTGACTGCAACAATCTTTACTGTAGTTGTAGGTTCGGTTTCCTTCACTGGATCGCTTTTGACTTATGCCAAGCTGCAAGAGTTAATGACATCTCGTCCAGTTGTAATCCCACTTGGCCGTTTCATAACTATTGGTATCGCAGTTGCAACAGTCGCTACGGCAGTTCTGCTGATTGTGAATCCAAGTAACACACTTTTGTGGCTCCTGCTAAACCTGTCACTAGTACTTGGTGTCTTGCTTGTGCTTCCTGTTGGTGGCGCTGACGTACCGATTGTTATCTCACTACTTAACGCATTCACAGGTTTGTCAGTTGCGGCTTCCGGTTACGTACTAGGTAACGTGCTTCTGATTGTTGCTGGCACTCTCGTGGGTGCATCGGGAACTTTGCTTACTCGCATGATGGCAAAGGCAATGGGCCGACCACTAACAAATACTTTGTTCGGTGCCTTCACTGCTAAGGCATCCACCGCAGCTGCCTCTGCAGAAGATCGCCCAGTTAAGTCCGCATCACCTGAAGACGTTGCAATCATGTTGGGTTACGCCCGCAAGGTAATCATTGTTCCGGGATATGGCCTAGCGGTAGCGCAAGCACAAAACACAATTCGCGAACTTGTTGAGCTACTGGTTGCCAAGGGAATCGAAGTTGATTACGCAATCCATCCGGTTGCAGGTCGCATGCCAGGACACATGAACGTACTTCTTGCTGAAGCAAATGTTCCTTACGACCAGCTCAAGGAAATGGATGAAATCAATCCAGAATTCCCATCAACTGATGTGGCCTTGGTCGTTGGCGCGAACGACGTTGTTAACCCAGCGGCTCGCGATGACAAGACGGCGCCTATCTATGGCATGCCAATCCTGAACGTTGACCAAGCCCAGCAGGTAGTTTTCCTAAAGCGCTCAATGCGTCCAGGTTTTGCTGGAATCGAGAACGAAGTCCTGTTTGATCCGAAGACTTCACTGCTTTTCGGTGACGCCAAGGATTCTTTGACCAAGGTAGTTAACTCACTGAAAACCCTGTAGTTCTTCAAATTTAGGTGTGTCGAATTAAACACAGGGTTTTCCCCGAATAGTGCGATTTTCCGTATGCACCTAGGGCATTCTTAATAAGTACTAGGTCATCACGGGGGTGAGCCTGTATCGGGATAACGGTGTGTTTGGATGAGCTCAAGATTGGTACTGGTCGTCGAAGACGACGATCTTTTGCGCGAGCTAATTGCTACTGCGCTTGAAGTTCGTGGCTATGCGGTTCAAACCGCCGCGACGATTGTTGAAGCGAAACGACTATTTCACGCTACTGATCCCGATGGGCTTGTACTGGATGTGGACCTTGGTCCCGGTCCAAACGGATTTGATTTTGCTCAAACTGCATTAAAGGATGCGCCAGGCACCGGCGTTGTCTTTTTGACACAACTACCTGACCCAAGATTCGCAGTTGAAAACGAACAAGGCTTGCCTAACGGAATCGCTTACATTCGCAAATCAGCACTAGCTGATCTGAATGTTTTGTATGACGCATTAGATGTTTCCATGCGCGGTGAGGTAACACCACTACATCGACATGATCTGGATAAGTCTCGACCATTTGCGGCACTCACTGTTAAACAAATCGAAGTTCTTCACTTGATGTCACAGGGTAAATCGAATGCCCAAATCGCAACTGCGCGCGGTACGTCACTAAAGGCAACTGAAGATGCAATTAGACGTGCATGTCAGGCAATCGGAATTGATAGCTCCATAGAAGGCAACTCGCGAACTGCGGCTGTAACAAAGTATTTAAGCGTTGTTGGAATCAGATCCGACAATAAGTCTGATCAAGTATCGATATAGAGAATCACTTCAAAACTATGGAAAGAACCAAAGCTGACTCAGAAAATAATTCGCTTTGGTACTTACTTGGATTACGTTCATCCCTAAGTTTTCGTTTAACACTTCTCTCTATTCTTCCAGGATCCCTTAGTCCAATCTTTATTGATCGCGCCAACTTTGGTGGATCATTTCTGCTTTGGGTCAGTTTGATTCTGTTAGCTCATTCTGGATTCACCATCACCATTCTGATTGCCGGAAGATTGATTCATGGGAATCGCCAAAACGAATCCCATCCAATTGCCACCCTGCTTGCTTTCGTTGCAGCGCAAAGCGTCAGGGGATCAATTCTTGGCTATTCCACTGTGCTTCTTGGGTTTACAGATGATCCAAAGCTGGCGTTTCGAATCCTAAGTGGCGGGGTTTTCATATCAACGGTGTTATCTGTAATCGCTATTAGTATTGCGATTTTTGATCAGCACTCAAACCTGGTGAGAGATCTTGAAACCAAAACCAGCGAGTTAACGCAACTCCGGTCAACTATGGATACTCGACTCCAAGAAGCCACAAGAAACTTGCGTGAGTACGCCCAACAAGTTGTCACACCTCGCATAGATCGAATTGATCAACTTTTGGTTGCACTAAAGTCTGGTGGCAATAAAGACGATGCCGTGCACGAAATGCAGGACTATGTCGATACAGAGTTACGCCCGTTTAGTCACCAGATTGCACATGACAAATCTTTGCAAGCCATAGAAGTAAACATCGAGACATCAACAAAGAAATTGGAATTACCTAAATCAATTAACTTGTCACAGTCAATGCGTCCGTATGTAACAACAGTTTTGTTCTTTATAACGTATGCTGCAGCTGCACAACGAACTATGACCTTTGTTGAAGCACTACCTTTTAATGTCATTACTACTGCATTGCTGATTACGTACTTTGTCTCATTCAAAAAGTTATTTCGAAACCGAGAGATATCGTTAGCAATAGGACTAGTTCTTGGTGCCTCAATCTTTGCAACGGTTGGACCATTGATTCTGTTCGTGGAAAGTTACATGCCGATCGAAATCCCACAGAACATTTCTGGAGCAACAGTTTTTGTTGGGCTAATTTATGGTTTCGCGAACCTTGGCTACACAATCTTGACCAGCCAACGAACACAATTGATTTCTGATCTAACTCTGACAATTGAGAATTTGGAATCAACGATTTCATTATTGAGCCAAAAGGAATGGGTATCTCGTCGCCAAGTCGGTTACGTAATGCACGGCTCACTGCAGAGCGCGCTCAATGCAGCCGTCCTTCAGCTTGGTTCCGCCAGTAACCCGACTCCAGAACTCATTGAGTCTGTGCGCGGTGACATTGCCCGAGCCCTGGCAAGAGTGGGCTTTGAAGCTGGACAAAGTTACTCCTTCGAGCAGGCCCAGCAGGAAATCTCAAAAATCTGGGCTGGCACGATTGAAACAAAATGGCAGGTGGCCGCCAACGCCCTCGAGGCCTTGCGGAAGAACCCGGCGACGTCCGAATGTCTGGCTGAAGTCCTGCGCGAAGCGGTAAGTAACGCCTCAAAGCACGGACAGGCAACAAAGGTGGAAATCGCGGTAAACATTGAGGATTCGGCTATATCTTTGCAAGCAAAAGACAATGGCACATCCTTAAATACAGGGAAAACCCAAGGTCTTGGAACTGAGCTTTTGGACGATGTGTGCAGCTCTTGGTCCCTGGAACCCGCACCAGCCGGCGGCATGATTTTGCGAGCGAATTTACTGCTCGAATCTTGATCAAAACTTTATAAAATCAGGCAACTTTCACCCCACCGATATCACAGGGACAACCCCGTATATATCTGATTCTTCCCATTGCCTAAACGTAATCTCTTAAACAAGGTTGTTGGGTTTACGGGGAAGAAATTTACTTTGGCGCAATTCGCTACATATACATATGCACAAAATGTTGTGCATAGTTTTATTGCGCCCAAAAATCTTCATAAAGCTGATGCTGTTGCTTATTTGGAACGGTTGTCAGCATGACAACAACCGCACGCGGTCGTCACCGCAAACTCCGTAGAAGCATTCTGCACACTGTTGTAGCAACTGCACTCCTTGCCGGAACTTTCACAGTTGCCGATCAGACTGTGAGCTCGAAACTGTCAGCCGCAAGTGCAAACGAGGCCGGCAAGGTAGACGGTACATTCACGTCAACCGCAAGAGCGGCACAGAGCATTGCTGCATTCTCAGATTCATCATTTGTTGTTGGATATTCTTCAGCACCTCAAGTTAAGAGATTTACCTCCAGCGGAACAGAAACTACCCTGACGACTGTATTTGCAGACTCCGCTAAAGCGTTAGAGGTCGACCGCGCTACCAACAACTTCATTGTCGGTGGTTCACTAGTAAGTGATCATCGGTCCCAGATGTTCTCCCAAACTGGAACATTGGTATCTGCTGCCGGTTCAAATAATTTCACCCCGCAGGGCAGCAGCTCAGTGAAGTTCGCGAACAATTCCGTCTATTTGGCAGGGGATGCAGGAAGCGTATGGTTAGGTAAATTTTCTTCAACCCTGTCAGCAGATACCACTTTCAATTCAAACGTAAACAAAGCCAATCCAGCAAGACCAATTGGCAGCATTTGGGCAGTTGCTGTGGACGCAAATGGCTTAGTTTACTTCGGTGGTGTTGAGTCACCTGGGGCAACAATCAAGAGAACTCTGGCGAATGGGCTTGTTGACACGTCGTATAGCACGAGTACAAATCCAGGTTCTGTTTATGCTCTGGAAACGGATTCAACGAATTCCATAGTCGTTGGATCAGCAACTGCTCCCTACTTGTATCGATATGGTCCGACAGGAACGCTAGATACAGCCTTTGCAAGTGCAGTCGGGTCAACGTTCAACGGAAAAATCAATTCAATCAAGATCCACAACAACATGATTTATGTTGGTGGAGATTTTGCTGGTGGTTTAAAACGTCTGTATCTAGACGGAACTCCTGATGCAGTATTCAATGCAAATGTTGCGCCGTCGCTAACGAATACGGTCAAAGACATCGAAATCGATCCGGCCGGAAGAGTTTTGGTTGCCTACGGCGCTGGTGTGAAACGATTTGTGACTGCAGATGTCTCCGTGCCTGCAGCACCGACCATTACTTCAACTTTGGTCAAAGAATCAAGTATGCAATTTAATTTGACAAGTTCGGATGTAGCTAACACTTCGCGAATCGTTGTATCAACAGTGGGTCTTAGTCCAGAAAAAACTTGCTCAATCACAGGAACAACCGGTTCGTGTTTGATTACTGGTCTTACAAATGGAACCTCATACAATTTCGAAGCCAAGTCTTATAACGGTGGAGTAGCGTCTCTAGCTACATCAAGTTCTGGGACACCTTTAGATTTGCCGCCTGTAATTCAGAGCGCTTCTATTGATACAACGGGCAAGATAGTTTCTCTAGTTTTCGACCAGACGTTATCAACAACCACAGCACAGAATACTGATTTTGTGTTGACTCTAAATGGACAAGCAATTAACTCCTCATCGGGAATTAGTGCAATTGCGACCTCAGGCGCAACACTAAATGTCACTTTGGTTAATGCAATTCAACGAAACAGTACGTTAACTATTAGTTATACGCCACCTATAAATGATTCTGGCTTAACAAATCAAGCGATTCAAGATACCAATGGAAATGATTCACAATCGTTTTCAAATTTCACGACAACCAACAACTCAACTGTCGCTGATACCTTGCCACCAGTCCTGATGGGTCTGGCTGTGAATTCAAGCGGAAAAGTCGTACTTACCTATAACGAAACCCTTAACACGCTTGAGCCCAATGCTTCAGCTTTCACCATCAAGATAAATGGCGCTACACAAAAGTCAGTTACTGGATTCGGAATGCAAAGCATCGTTGTTGATAACTCAATGCTGATTTCTGGAACCACAATTACATTAGGTTTCAACTGGGGAGTAATTGTTGAGGCTGGAGATGTCGTTACAATTGCTTACGCCAACGTTTCCAATCCGGCCACGAATAACCGCGCAATTCAAGATAATCTTGGCAATGATGCTGCACCATTTTCTGAGACAACGATAACTAGTAACAACTCCACAGTTGATTTAGTAAGGCCAACTTTCACCTCTGCAGCAGTGAACACCACTGGCACAAAAGTGATTCTTGCTTACAGCGAAGCGCTTAATGCAACTACGGCAGGTACCGGAGCATTTGCGGTAAATTCTGGCGGATCTACAAATACTGTTACCGCAGTTAACATTGTTGGCTCAACAGTCGAGCTGACGCTTACCTCAACAGTTCAGAAAAACCAGTTAGTCACCGTTGCCTACACCGCTCCAACATCGAACGCAGCAAACTCAAACTCTGCAATACAAGACACCACTGGAAATGATGCGGTAACCCTTAGTGCCACTTCAGTTACCAACAATTCAACAATTGATACAGTCGCGCCTGTTTACACATCTGCGGCAGTGAACGCTGCTGGCACAAAGGTAATACTCACTTACAACGAAGCGCTAAATGCAATAACAGCAGATCCTTCAAATTTCACCGTTGTAGCAGGTGGAGTCGAAAACTCTGTGACAACAGCGGTAGTAGTTGGCTCAACTCTTGAGTTAACTTTGACAACGGTTGTACAGGCCCAAACGGTAGTCACCGTTTCTTATGCGGCGCCTCCTTCAAACATCAGCGCATCCAACGTGGCAATCCAAGATGCAGTCGGCAACGATTCACTATCTCTAGCAACAACTAATGTCACAAATGGATCAACACAAGACCAAACCCCACCAAGTTTGAATAGTGCCTCAGTTGGTACATCAGGAACAAGTCTGTCCCTGTTTTACAACGAGTCACTAAATACGACAAATAAGCCTGCTGCTTCCGCATATGTTGTGACCTCTAACGGAACCCCTGTGACTGTCACTTCCGTTGACGTAAACGGATCAACAGTGACGCTCAATCTGGGTTCAACAATTAATGGTGGTCGAGATATGACTGTCACTTACACGGCTCCGACACCGGATACCGCAACAAGTAATTCTGCAATTCAGGATACGACTGGAAACGATGCTTTAGCGATTGCGAATACATTTACGGTCACAAATAATTCGACGCAAGGACCTCCAGCTTTCGTTAGTGGAACTGTTAGGAGCAATGGCACAGAGGTCACCATGTTTTTCTCCAAGGGTTTGAACTTTGGGTCTAACGATAGCCGGACGGTTTTTGCCAATGGAATTCCTTCCAAGTGTTCATCAATTGGATGGGCAGGAACTAATACTTGGTTGCTTTCGGGCTGTGCGCCAACCATTCCAGCGGGCGCCACAGTAACTGCCAGCTGGGTGGGTCCTACACCAAGTGACCCGCTACTTCCAGAAAGCTTTACGGGAAAGCCTCTAACTAACTTATCTACCGTCGATCTAACTCCACCTACAAGTACTGCACTGACCAACCCCGCAGATGGAACTACACTTACGCTTGCTTTCAATGAAGCTCTGCTAACTACCGTTACTAGATACCCAACAGCGAATCAGTTCACAGTAACTACCGACGGATATCCAACTACAGTTTCGAGCGTGAGCGTTAGTGGCTCAAACTTAGTTCTAACACTTTCAAGCCCAGTCGGTATAAATTCCACAACGTCTGTTACGTATACCGCGCCAACCACGACAGACTCAACAACAAATAATGCGGCGATCCAAGACGCTACAGGAAATGACACACTAACGTTCACCCGGGCGCTCTCACCGAACAGCTCGACTGTTTATCAAGGCCCGAGACTAGTCAGCTCAGCCGTTGATTCGACAGGACTTTCAGCAGTACTTACATTTAGTGAAGCGCTAAATGCGAAAACTGCACTGGCTTCGTCTTTTGCAATGACGGTGAATGGAACTCCTGTAACTATCACAGGAGCAAGCACCAGTGGTTCAACAGTCACATTAACTACATCTCCAGCTATTGAAGGTAACGATGTTGTCCGTGTTGGATACACCGCACCGACCATCCTTCAGGATGCAACTAATGACGCTGTTCAAGCTACAAATGGTATGGATGCTCCTTCTTTTGCGCTGCGAACTGTGACCCAAAATAGTTCAACACTTGATACGAAAGGTCCATCACTCACAACGCCAGTGCCAGTCATTTCATCAACTGGATTAAAGATGACACTTAAATTCAATGAAGCTGTGGTTGGATCGGGAACTTCCCCATCTGCTTTTGCAGTAACTGTTGATGGTTCTCCAGTTGTTCCAACTGGAATTGCATTTGTAGGGGACACCGTAGAGCTGACCTTCTCTGCGGCAATTGGAGCGGGAAGACTTGTCACCGTTGCATACAACGCACCAACCGATAACACCGCAATTAAAGATACGACTGGAAACAACGCGCAATCTTTCACCGCGCAGGCAGTAACAAATGGTTCAACACTCGATAACTCAGGTCCAGTGCTGAGTTTGATTGCTCGTCCAACTGTGGCGGCTAGTGGAACTGTATTAACGCTTACTTACAACGAAAGCCTCGCTGCAGCAATCGCAACAGGTGCTGACTTTACTGTCATGAATGGAACAACTCCAGTCACGATTACTGGAATCACCCGACCAACCGCCACAACCATTCAATTAGCGCTTGGCTCTACAGTTAAGATCGGCCAAACCGTAACTGTTGCTTACACAGCACCAACTGCTGATGCTGCAACCACCAATAGTGCAGTACAAGACACAACTGGAAATGATGCCCTGAGCTTTAGCGCTCAAGCAGTAACCAATCTTTCAAATGAAGGCGTTGGATTCTCTTCCGTTGTTATCGGCACTAACGGCGCAGGCGTGACACTTTATTACAACAAGTCGGCCCAATCTCAACCAGACTTTAGTAGTTTGCAGTGGTTTGTAGATGGTGAACCAGTCACTCTTACTTCAACTGGTTATGGTTCAAATAACGGGATTGTTACTTATAACTTCAGTCCTACTATTTATCGAAACTCTGTTGTGACAATGAGCTATACGGCTCCAAATAATGATTTGCAGACGGTAACTTCCGTTACTAACTTCCCGGTCACGAACAATTCAACAGTCGAACCAGAAAGAATCGCACCAGTAATTTCCTCGGCGATAGTCAACACCGCTGGCACAACATTGACTTTGAATTACAACGAAGCGTTGAATACAAAAACTGCTCTTCCGGCAAATTTTGAAATTACTATCAATGGCCAAGTATTTAATCCCGCCGGCGTAACTGTAAGTGGTTCTAGTGTTGCCTTGGCTGTTGGACGAACAATCACAAACACTGACGTGGTTACGGTCACTTACAACGCTCCAACCCCATCAACAACTAGCAACTTTGCAATCCAAGATGTGGTTGGAAACGATGCAGCTGCGTTTTTGAATCGATCAGTCACAAATGGATCCACAGCAGGACCTGACTTAACTGGACCAGTACCAAGCACCCTTACGGTTAATGGCACACAGGTCACTATGACAATGAACGAATTTCTAAGTTCAACTTCGGCAGGAACTGATCGTTACACCGTATTTGTTGGCAACAACGCCGTTGTTCCCACTGCAGTTTCGATTAGTGGCCAGAATGTTGTTTTAACTTTGCCAAGTGCTGTGCCGACGGGCGCAATTGTTTCAGTTTCGTATACGGCACCAGCTGTGAATGCAGGTACTTCTAATGCAGCACTCCAAGACGTTCTGGGTAACGATGCAGCCTCATTCAACTTAACTAATCAGCCAACAAATTCGAATTGGGAATGGGTAGGCGGAACGCCAACTCAGACTTGTCCAGGTTCGGGCTCTGCTTACCCAAACAGTTCAAAGTCGAAGCTTTTGCCAAATGGTGTGATATACACAGTTGCAGTTACCGGTGATTATCTATGTATTGATAGAGCTACAGAGTCACTAAGTGCGCGCGGTGGTCAAGCGGGTGACTTCCAGTCGGTTGGTCTGGTAACTGAACCAGGCTTGATGATGTGGACATCGAACAATGGCTGTATTGCAACCGAACTAATTGGCCGATGCGATAACCGTGGTGTAATGACAATTAGCTTCAGTAAGCCGGTTACGAATCCGGTTATATCTTTCGCTGGTTGGGGCGGCGGTTCAAACGGTGCTGGCTGGTCTGAAATGCAACTTTTAGGTGGCATGAATGGTTCCACTCCAGTAGCAGGTGCAAAATTTACCGCGCTAGCTGGAACTAACATTCAGGTTTCCCAAAATGGAACTGTTGTAGGAAATGTTAATGGAACTGTCCCTGCGATTTACTGTCACAGAACATCTGGTTATGGCGCAAACTCTCAAGCAGTCTGCGGTTCGTTACAGATGGACGGTGTTTATACTTCGATTTCAATGCAAGTGAACTTTGAGTATGCAGCGTCAAGCACTGGATCTGATGGTGGCAACGAAGACGCTTGGAACTTGACCGCGAGCATCCCAGAAGATTTTGGAATGGTTCCAACAAGTTACGACAATCCGGTAGCTAGTCATGCAATCGGTAGCCTCAAATTAGGAAGTGCATTAACTGCAGACAACCCTTCAAGCCTTTATTCCACAACAAACGCAGATGCAGTTGCAGCTGGAACAGAAATTAAAGCCGGTGCAAAAAATATTTCCAATGGGGATGTTGTATTAGATGATGGTGTACCTCAAGCATCGTGGAGCGGACTGGTTGACAATCGTGCTGGCCAGACCTTCACTATCCCTGTGACCTTGGCAGGTGTTACAGAAACAGCAAATCTTTGCGCCTGGATTGACTTTAACCGCGATCGAGTGTTTACGGCAGGTGAGCGGTCATGCGCTACAAGTCCAGCCGTGGGGGCAACCTCAGCCAGCATTTCATGGACTATTCCAAATGACATTGTGGCGGGAGCAACGTATGCACGCGTTCGCCTTAGCTACGACTCACTGCCATTACCTTCTGGAAAAGTTGGATCTGGCGAAGTCGAAGACTATTCATTAGTGATTGCAAGCTCAGCAATTCCTTCTGCGAACAAGGACGATTCCATTGGTGCAAAGGATGTAAATCAAACCATAAGCCCTTTGACTAATGATCAATTCCAACCAGGTTATGCCAATGACATGACGAAAATGTTCCTGTGTCTTCCTAACCAATCACCAATGAATTGTTCAATTGGTTCTGGTCAGTCATTAACAATTCCAGGCGAAGGAACTTACACATTAAATGCCGATGGAACAGTAACCTTCGATCCTGTTGCAACCTTTGTAGGAACAGCAACTCCAATTAAGTATCAAATCGCAGATACAAATGGACGCACGTCATCTTCAACAATCAATCCAGTTGTTATTCCTGCTCCGGTAGGAGTACCTAACACTTCTTCGGGCGAATACGACAAAGACCAAATCATCACCCCACTTGCAAATGACGTTCCTGGAAGCCCAAATTATCCTTTAGTTAGCAACACGCTAAAGCTTTGCCAAGTTGATGATCCAGCAACGAGTCCAACTAATGAAGCCCAAAGTCCAAATAATTGTTCCGCTACTTCGGTGACAATTCCAGGTGAAGGTACTTACACGCTGAACTCAAATGGCACCGTTACTTTCAATCCATTGCCGACTTTCTTTGGAACTGTTGCTACCCCTGTTAAGTACCAAGCACAAGATAGTTTGGGCCAATTTGAGAACTCAACAATTACCCCTACCGTCGCACAACCACCAGTGGCTACGGCGACCAATGACATTTCAAGTGGGGCCTACGACACGAATCAAGTTATTCAAATACTTCAAAACGACAGCTCGGATGGCAACGAACAGACTTTAAAGCCTGAGACAGTTAAGTTGTGTAACCCAGCATCAACCCCGCCGCAAACTTCGCCGAACTGTACTTTAACTTCCTTAACAACTGCTGATGGTACTTACACAGTTAATTCGGACGGAACAGTAACGTTTAACCCACTTCCAACATTTACTGGAACTGTTGCAACACCTGTTGTCTACCAAGTTACAGACGCTTTGAACAGAAAAGTTTCCGCAAACATAACTCCGACTGTCGCTACGCCACCTGCGCCAGCAGCCAGTGCTGATACAACTACTGGATTGCTTGACGTTAATCAGTCAATAATTGTTACAGCTAATGACGCGGCTGGGACTGGATCACAACTTGTTCCTGCTTCGGTAGTTTTAACTTGTGGATCGCTTACTTCTCCTGATTGCGTAAAGAATGCAAATGGTTCAGTAACCATGAAGGATCAAGGAACATATTCAGCTAGCGCAGCTAATGGAACTGTGGTCTTTGATCCGCTGCCAACCTTCACTGGAGCTGCGCGTCCAGTCACTTACACAGTTAAAGACCTATCAAATCAAAGTGCGACATCTACTTACACCCCAACGGTTGTAGCACCACCAGTAGTTCGACCAGATACGACAACTGCTGGCTGGGATGTTACTCAAAGCATTAACGTTGTCACTGACGTTGCTGGAGTTGATACTACAAATGATGGCGTCGCAAGCTCAGACTCAGTAGATCCATTAACAACCTTTAAGGCAAATTCAACAACTATTGGTTGCGGAACTGTTGCTTCACCTGATTGCACCCAAACTGTTGTTGACGGTGTTGTAACTGCGGTGACTATGACAGGCCAAGGAACCTACACAGTTAACCCGGCAACAAATGTAGTTACCTTCAATCCATTGGATACTTTTGCTGGAACTGCACGCCCCGTTACTTACACAATTTCAGACACACTAAACCAAACTGCATCAACTACCTATACCCCAACAGTGACCCCGCCGCCTGCGCCAACTGCAGCTAATGACACCAGTACTGGTGCTTATGACCAGAATCAGGTAATTAGCCCGCTAACCAATGACCCTCGCGGAGATACTAAGTTGCCGCTATTGCCAGAAACTCTGAAGCTTTGCCAAGTTGATAACCCAGCAACAACTGATGTGAATGAAGCTCAAAGCCCTAACAATTGCACTGCAACTTCAGTAACTATTCCAAATGAAGGCACTTACACAGTTAACCCAGATGGCACAGTTACTTTCAACCCACTTCCAAGTTTCACTGGAACAGCTCAAACTCCAGTTAAATACCAGGTTGCAGATGCATTAGGTCGAGTCGTAAATGCCACGATCACTCCATCCGTTACCCCGCCGCCTGCGCCAACTGCTAGCCCGGATACAACTTCAGGCTTGCAAGATGTTAACCAATCGATCATTGTCACAGCCAACGACACGGCTGGAACAGGATCACAACTTGTTCCTGCTTCGGTTTACTTAGATTGCGGATTACTTACTTCTCCTGATTGCGTAAAGAACGCAAATGGTTCAGTAACTATGAAGGACCAAGGAACCTATTCAGCCAATGCATCTAATGGCACTGTGGTCTTTGATCCTGAACCAAGCTATACCGGAACCGCGCGTCCAGTTACTTACACGGTTAAAGATCTAACGAATCAAAGCGCAACATCGACTTACACACCAACTGTGATCCCAGCCCCGGTTGCAGTTAATGACACCTCAATTGGAAACAAAGACGTTAATCAGGTCATAGCTGTTTTGGGCAATGACACAGTCCCTAGCGGCAGCAACACTAGCTTTGTTGCATCGACTTTGAAACTTTGTGACCCAACAACAAATCCAGCTCAAGTTGCCCCAGGCTGCACACTTACAACACTTACTACAGCTGATGGCTCATACACAGTTAACCCAACAACAGGAACAGTTACCTTTGATCCAAATCCAACATTTGTTGGCACCGTAACCGTTCCAGTTAAATACCAAGTTTCAGATAACGGTTCAACTGTTCAAACGGTCACGGCAACAATTACCCCAACTGTTGTTGATAAACCAGTAGTTCGTCCAGACACAACTTCTGCTGACTGGGATGTTACTCAGAGCATCAACGTTGTCACCGACGCTGCCGGTTCTGGCACTACTAACGATGCCATTGCAAGCTCTGACTCGGTAGATCCACTAACAACATTGAAGGCCAACTCACTAACCATTGCTTGCGGAACTGCTACCGATTGCACTCAAACCGTAGATGGCACTGGTGTTGTTACTGCAGTTACTATGACTGGCCAGGGAACTTACACAGTTGATCCAGCAACAAACATCATTACCTTTAATCCAGTTGATACCTTCACCGGAACTGCGCGCCCAGTTACTTACACAATCTCAGATGCGCGAAATCAAACTGCATCAACTACTTACACTCCAACGGTTAATAACCCGCCAGTGCCAACTGCGCTTCCAGATGTCACATCAGGAATCAAGGGCGCAGTCCAAACAGTTAATCTTTTAACAAATCCAGATGGCACGGATGCTGCTGGTATTAGTGGCGTAACACTAAAGGCAGACAGCGTAAAACTTTGTGATCCAAATCCAACCGCAGAAGTCTCACCTGCTTGCACCAAGACTTCGGTAACTGTTGCTGGCGTTGGAACTTACAGCGTTAACTCCTCGGGAGTAATGACTTTCACACCGGATGCGAACTACACCGGAACACCAGCGCCACTTGCATACACAGTTCTGGATTCAACCGGACAAAAAGCCGACTCCACCTACACACCAACTGTGATTGCGCCGCCAGTGGTTCGCCCAGATACAACTTCTGCTGGCTGGGATGTTACTCAGAGCATCAACGTAGTCACGGATGCTGCCGGATCTGGCACTACCAATGATGCTGTTGCAAGCTCAGACTCGGTAGATCCTCTAACAACATTGAAGGCCAACTCAATAACGATTGATTGCGCAAGCGCTATTGATTGCACCGAGACTGTGGATGGCAATGGCGTTGTTACTGCCGTAACCATGACGGGCCAGGGAACTTACACAGTTAATACATCGACAAATGTCATTACCTTCAATCCAGTTGATACCTTTACCGGAACCGCGCGCCCAGTTACTTACACAATCTCTGATAATCGAAATCAGACCGCATCAACTACCTACACACCAACGGTTAATGTTCCTCCGGCTCCAACTGCTACTCCTGACACAGTTGAATTAATTCCAGGTCAATCAAAGGTGTTTAGTTCAATCTTTGATGGTCAAACTGGCGATACTGATCCAGCTCTTGCCACCAAGGGAACTGGCGCACCAGATCTAACAAATGCAAGCGTTTGTTTGCTAACTCCAGGAACCACAACTTGTGATGCAGATGGCATCGTGACAATCCCAGGTGAAGGAACTTACACACTTAACCCAACAACTGGCATCGTTACTTATGCTGCGCTTTCAACAGCAACTCCTGGTGCAAAGACTCCGGTCACTTACAAGATCACCGATGGTTTGAACCGCAGCGTGACTTCAACGCTAACTCCAACTATTACTCCGCCGCCAGTTGCTAACCCTGATTTCTCAAGCGGTGTTCAAGGTGCAATTCAAAATCTTGTCTTGCAAACTAATGACGCTCATGGTGGCCAAGCTTCCACATCACTTGTCCCAGGAGGAATTTTCTTGTGTGATGCGAATCAACCGCCACCTGACTGCGCGGCAACTACGGTTACCGTTCCAGGCCAAGGTGTCTACACAGTTGAAACGCTAAATGGACTCGTGTTGATTAAATTCACCCCAGAACCTAACTTCACTGGAGTAGCAACTGCCATCGGTTACCAGATTCCAGATAACTTAGGTCAAAAGGCTTACTCAACATTGCAGGTCACTGTGGTTGCGCCACCGGCGCCGTCGGCAGTTATCGATACTGGTTCAGCTGAATACAACAAGCCAGTAACGCTTAAGCCATGGATTAATGATGCGGCCGGTTCAGTTCCTACTGGATCAACAGTGCCTGCGCCAAGTTTGATTGCAACATCTATCAAGCTTTGCGGTGATAACTCAACATTTATTGCGATGTCGACAACCCCTGCTGATTGCGCGGCAACAAAGGTTAAGACCGTTGAAGGAACTTATGAAGTCAGTCCAACAACTGGCGAAGTTGTCTTTACTCCGAATCCAAACATGATTGACCCGATCACAGGTCTACCAACCGGCAAGGGCTTTGTTGGAACAGTTAAATACCCACCTACCTACCAAATCTGGAATAACTATTCCGGTGCTGGTGGCGTAAAGTCAGCAACTGCGCTGCTAGTTCCAACTATTGCTCCGCCAGGCGCGCCAGCTGCAACAGTGGATATTACTAAGACCAAGCCTGGAACTTCCGTTGTTCTAAACCCGGTATCAAATGACAAGCCAGGAACTGCTGCCCTTGATCCCACAACGATTCGACTTTGTGGAACGGGCGAGATTTCACCTGCTTGCACCCAGATGTCGGTAACAACCCTTGATGGCCTTTACGTAGTTGACCCAACAACTGGTCAGGTCACTTTCACCCCGCGTGATGGTTTTACTGGCCAGGCCACAATCCCTTACATCATCAAGGATGGCCTGGGAATGATGGCAAATGCCAACTTGATCATCACGGTTGAAGACACAGCAGTTGTTCCAGTTGCAAAGAAGACCAAGGTTGGCCTAGCCAAGACCGGTGGCGCTCGACCTGATCTATTGCTTCTGCTCGGCCTAGTTGCTATCGCAGGTGCTGGTGGACTGCGGGTATTGAGCCGTCGATCCTAAAGAATTCACAACTAAGCAGGGTTAACCCTGTGTGAATATCTATCAAGCTAGATCGCATGTGGGTTCGCAAAAGCTCCAGCAATTCAAGACTTTTACGCGTCGGATTAATCACAGGGTTGACCCTGTTTTCCAAATAGTGAATAAATCGTTGAAACGTAAGGTTAAACCGTTGGTTAACGGGGAAACGGATTAACTTTCGTGCAATTTAGTACATATACATATGCACACGCTGTTGTGTCATGTTTTGTTGCGCCCATTTCCGCCAAAAACTTGGTGATTGCATGACAACATCTGCACGCGGTCGTCACCGCAAACTCCGCCGCAATATCCTGCACACCATCATTGCAACGGCGCTTCTTGCTGGAACATTTACTGCGGTTGACCAAAGTTTGAACGCTACGCCGGCAGCTGCCTCCGCTGGCGCACCTGGATCTGTTGATACGACCTTTGCAAATGTTGCTGCAATTACTGGACTTAAATTCACCATAGGAGTGCAAAGAGACGGCAAAGTAATTGCCACCCCTGACTACGGAATGCCTATTGCTCGCTTCAACGTTGATGGCACTGTTGATTCCACTTTTCCCTACACAGCAACGCACTCAACTTCTGTCATAGTCAATCCCGTTGATGATTCATTCTTTGTTACCCGATTCGGCACAACCGGCGCCTTAGTTCAGAAACGACTCGCAAGCGGCCTCACTGGAGCCGGCACCTGGGATTCAGCGCTCAAAGGAAGAGGTAACTACGCCAGTGTTTTCGAATTCATAGATTCGAATAATCTGCTCGTCATGAGGGCCGCATCCCCGAGCTTGGTCAAGCTAAACGTAGCTACTGGAGCCCAAGATATGGCTTTCAATACTAATTTCTCACCTACGCCATTCGCGGGTGAAGGTCAGCAGGTAAAAATTCAGACAGTCGCTGGAGTAAATAAAATTCTTGTCGCTGCTTCAAACGGAAATTTTGGCGGCAGCTTAACCCGATATAACTTGGATGGAACATTAGACAAAGTTATTTTCAACAATAAAGACTTCACGGCTGTCGAGGTTGTAAATGTATCTGGGCAGAACATGATCGTTGCGGGTGAGCGCACTGAAGGTGTCTTGCACGTATTTAATGAAGATGGCAGTGTCGCAACAAATCAGTTCGCACAAAACATTAAGGCAGCTGCAAATTCTTTTGGGCCCGCACTTCAGGGTCTGGGCCCACGTTCGATAGAAGTTGACAGTGCTGGACGCATTGTTGTCGGCGGTAGCTTTACGAGCCCAACTAAATACCTTTTTAGGTTCAATTCAGATGGAACAGCTGACACCACATTCAATACAAACATTGGAAACACCTTTAGCGGAACTGTAAATGATGTTCAGATAACCGCACAAGACAGAATTTATGCTGCTCATAACGGAGGAGTCATAAGAATTCTCGGTGAGTATGCCAATCCTGGACCAAGATTTAGTACTGCTTCAGTGTCCACAGACGGCCTAACACTCACTCTAGATTTTGTGGAAGACTTAGTATCACTATCTCCAGCCACAAATCTATTTACGGTTAAAAATGGATCTGCAACAATCGCAGTGGATAGCACCTCAGTATCTGGAAAACGAGTAACGCTTTCGCTAGCTTCGGCAATCGGTGCAGGCCAGAACGTTTCCGTTGTTTACAATCCACCAGTCAGGGATGACGCGACGACTAACGCAGTGATCCAAACAACCGCCGGTGGTGACGCACTTAAGTTTACGGCATTTAACGCAAGCATCACGAATAACTCAACCGTTGATCAACTTGGACCGGTTTACACACCAGCCTCCGCAGTACTTGCAGCTGATGGCGTGACGCTTACCTTGACTTACAACGAACCACTGAATGCAACTACTGCGGCAGGTGGCGCATTTACTGTAATTTCTGGCGGCCTAGCTCGAACTGTTACTTCAGCAGTGCCTTCGGGTTCAACTCTTGTCTTGACGCTTGCGCAGGGTGGTGGAGCTGGCGCAGCAACAACTGTTGCCTACACCGCACCAACAGTTAATGGCGACACTTCAAATCCTGCGGTGCAAGATGCACTGGGCAATGATTCACTTTCTTTCACAGCGGCTGCTGTGGTGAATAATTCAACACTTGATAAAACAGCGCCCCTTTACACACCGTCTTCGGCTGTTCTTTCCGCTAATGGTGCAACGATTACGTTGACTTATAACGAGCCACTAAATGCTACTACCGCTCCTACTTCAGCATTTGTAGTTAATGCTCCTGCTGGAACACCGCGAACCATTTCATCGGTTGCGATATCTGGGTCACAGGTTGTCTTGACGTTGCCGATTGCAAGTGCAATTGGAAGTGGAATCACAACCACCGTCACTTACAACGCTCCAACGCCATCAAACGAAGCGGACAGCAACCTTGCTGTGCAAGACACTGCAGGTAATGATGCAGTAACAATGTCCAATCGCCCCGTAATTAGTAATTCAACCCTCGATCGAGTTTTACCTACATACACAACGAACTCGGCAGTCGTCGCAACAGATGGCATGTCACTGACACTCACATACAGCGAACCACTTAACGTAACCACTGCGCCAGCATCAACTTTCAGCGTTATCTCAGGTGGAATCGCCCGTACGGTAACAAGCGTTGTGACAGATGGCGCAAAAGTTATTCTTTATTTCGCATCCCCACTTTCTCAGATAGCAACAACAACAGTCGCTTACACAGCTCCAGCCGTGGTCATCGGAACTTCAAACTCAGCAATCCAAGACATGGCGGGAAATGATGCCGCCACGCTGGCCTCACAAACTGCAGTCAACAATTCCACAGTTGATGCAAGCGGTCCTACGTACACAGCTGGCACTGCTGTTTTGGATGCGACCGGCGTGAGAATCACGATGACTTACAACGAAGCGCTTCATGCTCGCACCGCTGATCCAAGTGCTTTCACTGTAATGTCCGGATCCTCAACCCGTTCTGTTACCGATGTGACCGTCAGTGGTTCAACAATAACCCTCACTTTGGCATCCCCTGTGGCCGCTGGAGTGAGCACAACAGTTTCATATGCAGCGCCAACATCATCTTCGCTAACTTCTAACCTTGCCGTGCAAGACGCTAACGGCAACGATGGTGTTTCTCTGAATTCAATAGCAATTACAAACAACTCAACAATTGACTTCACTTTGGCTCCGAATCTAACTGGTGTTACTGCGCCAACTACAACGAAGATCGTTTTGAGTTTTGATAAGGCTTTGAATGCGACAACTGCAGCAACAACCGATTTCAATGTGAGTTCAGCTGGAATTCCGATTGCGGTAACAGCTGTAACAGTAGTGGGATCGACTGTTGAATTAACTTTGACATCTGCAATGAGCACCAGTTACCAAACTTTTGTAACTTATACAGCGCCAACATCGAATACCGCGGCTACAAATGCTGCGATCCAAAGCACCGTCGGAAACGATGCTGCATCATTTGTTAAGCAAGCCGTTGACTTGCTTGCGACTGGAACTACAGTTACTGAGGTTGTCACATCACCAACTGCAAGCCCAGGTCAAAAGATCGATCTGATTGCACGTATGCCTTTCACCCAAACTGGTTCAACTAGTCAAGAAATTGTGCAGCAAATTGATCCTTCAGTTATTCAGCTAACAGGCATTAACGACATTGCCTACCCGAATGGTTGGACTCTTTCTTATTGTTCAGGTCAAAATACTGATTGCACGGTCGCAGGAAACTTCTCCACGACAGCGCCAACAACTGCCGCAGGATGGGCACTAGTCAAGGCCGTAAAAGCAACTGGAAATGTTGTTAGTGATGGCACATCGGGTGGAAACTTAATCGCAACTGCAACAGCGACTGATACTTCACCGCGACAGGGTACCTTCACACCAGCCGGGTCAGCATCAGGTGACGGCTGGATGGTTGATTTTGACAACCGTGGAAATGTCTACAACATGTATCACCATGATGGAAACAATAATTACAATGAAGCAGCATTAGATTGCCACACTCGTTCCGGCGCAGATTGCGCGGGTAGCTGGCCGTTTTATTTAAAAAACTATGGACTTCATTCAAATGGCAAGTCCTACATATATGTCGATAAAGCCACCAACAAAATTTATTTCCCAACAACAAGAACTCCTGGAATCTCAACGTCCTATGGCGCAACTGACGTGTCAATGGGTGTTGCGTGTATCGATGTATCAACAAATTCCACGCCAAGGCTTTGTGGCGAAAGCCTTGCCGGGTACGTATCACCAACCGGGTACAGAACACCACCAGCAGCTGGGTATGTAGCACTGCGCACTGCAACTTATACGACACACAAAGGTTCAAGTACCTGGGCTGTTAATGGAACCAAGATATATCTCAACGATCTTCAAACTGGAAGATTAAGTTGCTTCGATTATTCGGTGAGTGCAGCGTGTGTGGGACAGCCTTACGCAATTAATGGCGTTACTGCCTCTGATGAAACCAATTCTGATTTGCGAAACATTGGTGGCCTTTTGTATGGATCGGCGCCTAACGTAGCATTTTGTTTTAACCCAGTCACAAATACTGCATGTACTGGTTGGGAGACATCAATTGCGTTACCTGACTATTCTTGGCGAATCGTTCCATTGCCCAATGCCTCTGGAACAACTGTTGCAACATGTTTCCTTTACGGAATTAATGCCACTCCGATGTTTAGTGTGCAAGCAACCACAAAAGGGGCTAGGTGTTATACCTCTGCTGGAGCTCCATACACAACAAATATTGGTTGGTTAACTACTTACCTTGGCCCAAGTCAAGGTGATTGGTTCCCTAGCGGAATTTCAAACGATCCTGAAGTTAACGGTACAAAAATTTATTGGTCGAACAACGCTCGCTTTGAAAAAATGCGATATTTTTGTTGGGATGTGTCGCTCAATGCTGGAGTAGGAGGAGAGTGTCCAAATTTCCCAATCGTTTCGCACGAAGCTGTATCTACTACCAATAACTATGTGAATACAAGCTACACATTGAATTTAGATCCACTTAATTCCAATTGTTTGTGGGTTAATAACGATAGGTCCAGAATCACAACTTATGATGCGATTACTGGTCAGCTCGGCTGTACTTCACCGCCTTCAACAGTCACTTTCTCTGGAGCAACAACAGTTCCTCGACTTTCCTGTACTGATGAAAATGGAGTTCGAGCCTGGCGAAATGTAACACTCAAAGCACCAGGTTCTGCAACTTACACCTCAGTAAAACTCACAGTTGTAGATAGTTCCGGAAATCCAATTTCTGGATATACGGATTTAACGGCAACGTTGACTAACGGTAGTGGGCAAAAGTATTGGGATCTCACGGCACTGCCAGTCAGCCTCACGGGTCAAACACCGAACTTTAAGGTGCAGTTCCTGGGGCTAACCGCAACGACGGATGCTCAGATCTCAATCTCTGCCGAAGGCGGTTCGCCACAGCTTTGCTTAACTCCAGTAACAGTTGTTAAGTGTCCAACCGGATTCGGCGTGCTTGACCAGTCAGCACTAGCGGCAACTACTTCCACAGTCACAGGTAGTGGATCTTCAACTGTTGGTGGAACCACAACTCCACTAACTTCTTCAAGCAGCACAGTAAGTGTTACTGCACCATCGCTCACGGACTGTAGTTCCTCACTGCGTGGCCGAGCGGGTTACTCCGGAAACGGAGGAACGGGTGGTCCAGTTGCTGGGGCAACAGTCAGGCTACTTGATTCAAGTGGCCAACCAGTTTTGAATGGACTGGTCCCAGTTACTGCCGTTACTGATGCAAGTGGTAACTACTCATTCGATGCCTTGTATCCAGGCAGTTACAAGGTGGCTTTCGAAGCACCAGCGAATCGATCCTTAGTATCGGCAACTACCGTCTCGGGTGCAATTGGTTCAACTTTTGCAACCACGAGCACGAGCACAACATCTGTAACTGCCTCAACAAGTGCTGTTGCAGTTGGAACTTTCGCAGTTGTTAACTCGCTTTACATGCTTCCGATGGAAGCTAAGCCTGATACGACTAGTGGTCTAAAGGGTGCCACCCAGACCATTAACTTGATTACAAATCCAAATGCATCTGGTACTGACGTTCCATCGGCAGGTTCTACGGTTGTTGCCAACTCACTCAAACTTTGTGACATAACGGAAACTTCTCCTGATTGCACAAGAACATCGGTAACTATTTCAGGTGTTGGAACGTATAGCGTGGACGCAACCGGACAAATGACGTTCACTCCGCTTGCCAACTACACAGGTACCCCAACCCCTCTTGCGTACACAGTCATGGATACCGCTGGTGGAACAGGTGCCTCAACTTATACGCCAACTGTCATTGGGCCACCAACTGCAACGGCAGACACAACAACTGGTCCATTAAATGTTGCGCAGTCAATAAATGTATTGACTAATACGGCTGGCACTAGTGACTCGGCTGGAACTGGCGCATCGTTAGATGCCAGCTCTCTTACTCTTTCCTGCCCAGCCACTCCGACAACACCAGTTTGTTCAGTGAGCGGCGGTGCGGTAACTATCGCTGGTCAAGGTACTTACACCAAGGCGTCTGATGGCACAGTTACTTTCACGCCAGTAACTAACTACTCAGGAACTCCAACTCCGGTTAGGTACACAGTCACCGATTCATCCGGCCAAACTGCAACTTCGACCTACACACCAACGATCATTCCGCCGCCAACGGTTCGCGCTGACATAACTAGCGGAGGGTGGGATGTTACTCAGAGCATTAACGTTGTCACTGACGTTGTCGGAACTGGCACTACTAATGATGCTGCTGCAAGTTCAGACTCCGTAGATTCACGAACAACTCTTAAGGCCAACTCAATTACTATTGCATGCGCAACTGCTACGGGCTGCACTCAAACTGTTGTAAACGGTGTTGTTACCGAAGTGATTATGGCTAGCCAGGGAACTTATACAGTTAACCCCGCTACAAACGTAATTACCTTTAATCCATTGGATACCTTTACCGGAACCGCGCGCCCAGTTACTTACACAATCTCAGACAATTTAAACCAGACTGCATCAACTACTTACACCCCAACAGTTAATGCTCCGACGCCACCAACTGCGGATCCGGAAACAACTTCGGGTGCAAAGGGCGCAACACAAAGCATTGATCTGTTGCCAGGAGACCTAACCTCTGCTGCTGGAATTTCTTTGGTGCCTTCCTCAGTGAGATTGTGTCCTGCAACCACCACAACGCCGCAAACCACAACGGCCTGCACGTTAGAAACCCTTGTAGTACCTGGTGTTGGAACTTACAGCGTTGTTAATGGTGTTATGACTTTTGTGCCTGAACCAAATTACGTTGGAACCCCGCCCGCCGTTGTTTATCAAGTGACCGACTCTGTTGGCGGCAAAGCCTCTTCGACCTACACCCCAACAGTCATTCCGCCACCAACCGCGCGTCCAGATACAACATCAGCTGGCTGGGACGTGATCCAGACCATGAACGTTCTGACGAGCGCAACGGTTGCTGGGACATTTAACGCGAGCTTAGGAACTGGTGACTCACCTGCAACTGGAACAACTCTGGCTGCTGGTTCGATTCGTCTTTGTGCGCCAACTGATACTGCACCGAACTGCAACATTGATGCTTCTGGTTCAGTAGTAATTGCAAACCAAGGTACTTACACGCTTAATCCAACAACTGGAGTCATTACTTTTGATCCACTGCCAACTTTCACAGGACCTGCAACCGCAGTAACCTACTCGATCACTGACGCTCTTGGTCAAAAGTCATCAACTACCTACACACCAACAGTTGGCGCGCCGCCGGCACCTACGGCTTCACCTGATGCGCAGTCAACTGGATATGACGTACCGCAGACTTACACCCCAACTTCTAATGACACTGCAAACACAAACTTCCCGCTTAATGTGACCACGCTTAAGTTGTGCCAGCCAGCCACAACAACTCCACCAGTTCCTGCCCAAGTTCCACCAAACTGTGATCTGACTACGCTCACAACCGATGACGGCGTTTACACAGTAAACACAACAACAGGTGCTGTTGAATTCAATCCAGCAGCTTCATTCACCGGAACTGTGGCAACACCAATCATTTACCAGGCTAAGGATTCGATCAATCGAACTGTTAATTCGACAATCACTCCAACAATTGGTTTACCACCACAACCAACTGCTGTCCCAGACACTTCGACCGGAGCGTTTGATACGAATCAATTGATCACTCCGCTTCCCAACGATCAAGATACTGATGCAATA
>JBIIZV010000165.1:0-2803 GCA_044346095.1 Candidatus Nanopelagicales bacterium | reverse complement strand
GTAAAGTCGTGAAGTTCCTGATCCAGTTGCTGGACGAACAGTTGGAAGCACTAACGAAGTGCGAGCCCAGTAATCCAGCTGACGGTACGTGATGCCAACAACACCAGCAGCAACGGGGCCGCGGTACCCAACTTCAGGAAGTGATTCCATAGCGCTGTCGTCAAAAAGTAAACCTTGTTCGCCCGCCTTGATGGCCGCTGCGTCACGAGCAATATCGCGCTGACGTTTGGCTGTTGTGTCTGGCGTGTTGCCAAGATCAGACATTCGGTGCTCCTGAGAACAGCAGGGAGGGACGACTTATCGCCCCGCGGGGAACCTGTGTCCTTTCACAATAGAACTAGCGAATATATAGGTCAAAGACATATGGTTTCGACACGCCGAAGTCTTACCCTAAACCTTTAGTTGAGATTCAAACCCCACTATTAAGTGGCTTTTTCTTGGCAGACTATGCCAGACATTTCTTCGGACTAGCTGAAGTCCTCAGGCTGGATGTCATCCAGAAATGCTCGAAACTTATCGAGTTCCTCTTGTGACATATCAGAATCCACGAAACTGCCTTCGGCCGGCTCAAAGTCATCATCAATCGCCAGATCCATGCCAGCAAAGTCCATAACTTCTTGGGCAACGAAAACTGGCACTTGATTTCGAATGGCTAGTGCCACCGCATCAGAAGGCCGAGCACTGATTGAATCGTGATTTAGAAAGTTGATGGTGGCATAAAAAGTGCCTTCAATCAGCTCGCTTACGGTTACTGAAGTTACTTGGCCACCAAGTTGATTGATGACATTTGCCAGCAAGTCATGAGTTAGCGGTCTCGGCGGATCTACTCCCTCAAGCGCTAGTGAAATTGCGGTTGCTTCGGCAGTTCCAATCCAAAGTGGCAAGTATCGAGTTGCTTGTTGGTCGCGCAATATCAGCACCGGCTGATTGGAAGGTAACTCAAGTCGTACTCCGACGACATCAACTTGTCTCACATTGCCAATACTATGTGTAACTGGCTATTTCTGACGTTCGATAACTTCCCGAACTAAGAGTCCGTGTAGCGCAGTAATTGAGTTTGCGAGCTGCAAAGTCAGTTCTTGCGCCTGGGCACTGGCATTTGCACCCTTGCCCGATGCCGCACTTTTCACTATCGGCGCAAACAGATCTACTTCCCTACTGGCGCTGGAAAGAACTGTCTTAAGGTGACGTGGTTCAAGGCCAAATCCACGAAGTGTGACAGCCAGGTTGACCACTGCCGAAGCTGTGACCGAGAAATAACTCTGGCTATCTGGCTTGATCAAACCAAATTCCACTAGCTGATCGATGAATTCCGCATCCGCACCAGTATCTGCCATCAACTCAAGACGATTCATACGCACAGTAAGCATCTGGTTAGACACGTCTATGGTTTCTGTGCTTACTAAAGCTCTCGGGGCTTTAGGTGCTACATCTCCAACAATCGCTGGTTGCAGACCTCGATTTAAAGCGTCAATGTGCTCTTTGATAACTCGCAGTGGCAAGAAATGATCGCGCTGCATACGCAGCACATAACGTAAACGCTCAACATCAACTAGCGAGAATTTACGGTAACCACTTGCGGTGCGTTCTGGCGATACAAGTCCATTAGTTTCAAGAAAGCGTATCTTGGAGATAGTGATGTCTTCGAACTCATCTCGAAGTCGAACTAATACTTCACCGATGCTTAGTAATGCTGGAGATTCTTGCGAGAAGTCATATTCTGTGGAATTCATTTACTGACCTGTTGCTGGTGCCAGCACAAACACGAAACGGAATTTACCAATCTGCAGTTCGTCGCCATTTGTAAGTGCAGTTGTACTTACCCGATGTTTGTTTACGTAAGTTCCGTTTAGTGAGCCAGAGTCACTAAGAACCCAGTCAGAACCGACTAATGCAACTGATGCGTGCTTTCTGGAGACTGTGACATCGTCAAGGAAAATTTTGCTATCTGAGGATCGACCAATGGTCATTTGCTCGTTAGCCAAAAGCGGGAACTGCATTCCTTCCAGCGCTCCGCGACGAACCAATAGGTAGGCCGAGCCACTACCTAAGTCGGCGATCTTTGCGGCATCAATTGGCCCTAGTTCGCCAGTCTCTGGGTCGCTGGAAACTGGAATAACACCAGTGGCATCAGACTCTAGGGACACTGCCTTAGTTAGCTCTGGCTCATCTCCATGTCCGCTCATGTCTCTACCTTAACGTGAGGGTTAACTTGAGGTCAGTGCCTGGTAGGCCGCGGCATCCAGAAGCTGTGAGGCCAATTCTGAGGCACTTCCAGATACTCGAACATCAACAATCCAGCCGTTCTTGTATGGATCTGAGTTCAAGGTGTCAGGAGCTGTCTCGATCGCGTCATTGCGAGCAATTACTTCACCTGATACTGGCGCGTAGATGTCGCTGACGCTCTTGGTGGATTCAACTTCACCGCAGGTGCCACCAGCGGTCAGGCTATCCCCAACGTTTGGCAATGACACGAAAACGATGTCGCCTAGGGCGTCCTGGGCATAGTCAGTAATTCCGAAGCGGATCGTGGATTCATCAATTACCTGAACCCATTCGTGCTCGGCGGTGTACTTCAAATCTGCAGGTATGTTGCTCATAAATAAAGCGTACGGCATTCCAGCCTAGGAATTAGGCAGGGGCACGATTGCCGAAATGTCCACATTTTCGCTTTCGCTGATCGTGACCTCCCCGCCACCAGAGCCAACAGTGTCGACTAAACCACCTGGGATTTCGATGGCAGGAACAAGTACTGACGGATCCCCAATTACCGAGATCGTGATTGGCACCTGAAGCGCCGTCC
>JBIIZV010000164.1:0-2811 GCA_044346095.1 Candidatus Nanopelagicales bacterium | reverse complement strand
GCGGGAACTTGCTATTAAGCAAGCAGTTTTAGCGGGCTAGGCCTTTAGAAAGGGCTTGCGCTAACGCCTTGGCGCCAGCAGCTCCATCTTTCTTAATTGCAGTGACAAATGCGCTACCCACAATGACACCGTCTGCATATTGGGCAATCTCATGGGCCTGTTCTGGTGTGGATACGCCAAGGCCAACTGCCACTGGAAGATCGCTGTGTCGTCGGACTTTAGCTACAAGCCCTTCAATCGCATCCGAAATAGAAGTGCGTGCACCAGTAACTCCCATGACAGCGCCCGCATACACAAAACCAGTAGTTGCGTTTGCTACCTTTGCGATTCGTTCATCTGAACTGGAAAGTGCGACTAGAAAAACACGATCAACATCATTTGAATTTGTGGCTGAAATCCAGTCTTCGGCTTCCTCTGGAGTTAAGTCAGGGGTAATTACACCAACGCCGCCTGCAGCATGGAAGTCAGAAGCAAATGAATCCACACCATATCGTTCAATTGGATTCCAGTACGACATGACAAGTGCTGGCACTCCGAGTTCAGCAACGCGCTTAACCGTGTTAATTACAGTTGCAGATTTTGTGCCACCTTCTAGTGAAATGTTCACTGCTTCTTGGATTGTTGGACCATCCATTACTGGGTCGCTGTAAGGGAAACCAATTTCGACGATATCAACGCCGCCTTCGACCATCGCAGCGATGCATTCCACTGCCCCATCCTCGGAAGGGTAGCCAGCAGGCAGGTAAGCAATTAGTGCCGCGCGATTTTCTGACTTAGCTCTAGCAAAGGCGTCGTGCAACAAACTCATACGTTCATTCCAAAGTACTTAGCTGCAGTTTCAACGTCTTTGTCACCACGACCCGAGAGGTTGATCAAGATGATGGCACCTTCGCCGAGTTCTTTACCAATTTCTATTGCACCGGCCAAAGCATGTGCAGTTTCGATTGCAGGAATAATTCCTTCAGTTTCACAAAGTAACTTAAATGCATTCATGGCTTCTACATCAGTCACGGAACGATATTCGGCTCGACCAATGTCAGCCAAGTAAGCATGCTCAGGACCAACACTTGGGTAGTCCAGGCCAGCAGAGATGGAATGGCTTTCGATTGTTTGACCATCGTCATCTTGCATGATGTAAGAACGAGCGCCATGAAGAACTCCGACTGCACCACCAACAATTGTTGATGCATGGCGACCAGTTTCAATTCCGTCGCCACCAGCCTCTAGGCCCAGCAGGCGAACATCAGCATCGCCAATGAAAGCAGTAAAGATTCCGATTGCATTAGAGCCGCCGCCCACGCAAGCTGCAACCACATCAGGCAAGCGACCGTAGCGGCTAAGCATCTGTTCGCGGGATTCATCACCAATGATGCGGTGGAAATCGCGAACCATTTCTGGAAACGGTGCTGGCCCAGCCACGGTACCTAGCATGTAATGAGTTGTTTCTACGTTTGCAACCCAATCGCGCATCGCTTCATTGATGGCATCTTTTAGGGTTCGACTTCCAATTGTTACTGGTACAACAGTTGCGCCAAGAAGTTTCATGCGCGCAACGTTTAGGGCTTGACGCTTGGTGTCTTCTTCGCCCATGTACACAACGCACTCAAGGCCAAGTAGTGCAGCGACGGTTGCAGTTGCAACACCGTGTTGACCTGCGCCAGTTTCGGCAATGACACGAGTCTTACCCATTCGCTGAGTTAAAAGGCCTTGACCTAAAACGTTGTTGATCTTGTGTGAGCCAGTGTGATTCAAGTCTTCGCGCTTAAGCAAAATGGTTGCGCCACCTGCATGCTCAGAAAATCTCTTTGCTTCCGTGATCGGACTTGGGCGTCCGGTGTAATTAACCTGCAAGTCGCGAAGTTGCTTTAAGAAACTTGGATCTACTGATGCCTTGCGGAATGCCTCGTCTAATTCGTCAAGGGCTGCCATCAAGGCTTCAGGAACGAAGCGTCCGCCAAATTTTCCAAAGTGGCCGCGCAGATCTGGCACTGATACAACATCATTTGCTGTCATTTGCGCCAGTCCTAAGAACGATTCAATAAGAATTTTTCACGGGCCCGAATTCCCGCCTGAGTCCATTCTCTGACAGTTTCGGCTGGAGTACCACCTGTGACAAGGGCCTCACCTACCAATACGGCTCGGGCCCCACTTAAAACTAAGGCTTCAACTTGATCAGTACTCGAAATACCAGACTCGGCAATGGCCAAAATCTCATCAGGAATTTGGGGAATCAGGTTGTGGCAGACATCCAAGCTGACATCCAAAGTCTTCAAATTACGGGCATTAACCCCAAGAAGTTTTGGACTTATTGCTAGCGCTCGGCCCAACTCTGGCTCATCGTGAATCTCAACCAAAATGGACATTCCAAGTTCAGTGGCCAGATTGTTTAGCTCCGAGAGTTGACCATCCGACAGCCCAGCAACAATTAGCAAGATCACATCAGCGCCATATGCCCGGGCTTCCCAAATTTGATATTCATCGACCATAAAGTCTTTGCGCAAAATAGGAATTGAAACTTTACGTCTGACTGCATCAAGGTCTGCCAAAGTTCCATTGAACTTTCGCTCTTCGGTAAGCACGCTGATTACCTGAGCGCCACCAGTTTGATATTCAAATGCCAATGATGCTGGATCTGGAATGTCTGAAAGGTGACCCTTGCTGGGACTGGCTCGCTTCACTTCAGATATGACGCTGAATGCATTTTTGTGAAGTAAGTCGGCAGCTGGAAGTGCCCGCGGCACTTCATCAACGCGCGCTTTCAGTTCATTAAGTGAGACAAGATTCTTTCGCACTGCAAGATCTTCTTTAACA
>JBIIZV010000163.1:0-2826 GCA_044346095.1 Candidatus Nanopelagicales bacterium | reverse complement strand
CTGAAAGGTCACCACCTGGGCATGTAGAAAGTGCGGCAAGCAAATCAAACTCAGCAAAGAATTCAAAGTAATCGCCCTTTTTGGCAGGGCAGGTTTTCATGAAGTATTGGTCATCACTGTTTAGTCCAGTGCACTGGAAAACATTTAGTACATCATGAACATCGAATTCCGTTAAACCATATGGAAGTACAGCACGTACTAAGTTCGAATGGCAGTGATAGTCAAAATCTTTACCGGTCAGCATTCGGTTAACGTAAGGGTCGCAGCGCGTGCCTAGTAAGTCATGTAGTCGACCACCTTCGGCATCCACGCCGTAGTCCTCAAGGGAATCAGCAGTGATAGTTGCCATTGGGCGCAAGAATGGCAAAGTTGACCACAGGCGATTGAATGTCGTTAAGTGCGCCGCGTGCAACTGCTTGGTGCGCGAAGCCCAGAAACGTTCACGTGGATCATTTATATTCCAAAGATTTAGGTCTGCTACCTGCGGACCCTCGATTGTTGTAATCCGACAAACGTGGCCAGCTGGAATTTTCCAGCCAAGCCCACTTCTAATCGGAAGCACAAGAGATTCAACAAGTTCTCGGCCTTTGTCATTGGCTATCGCGCGGTAAAAGTCGCGGTCAACATCGAGCGGTCCACCTTCAGTGGCTTGGTATGCAGCAGCAGTTAAGTCCATGGTCGCAAGATTAACACTCGCTAACGCTTCTGGTTTCGTGATCCGTTAAACACCTGCGAGAATAGAGCGACCCGAAAGGCACTAGCGTGGCTCCCCGTAACTTAATTAACCTCGAGAATGTCTCGCTGTCCTATGGCAAAGGTGCAGTTCTGGATCACGTCTCCCTTGGGCTCGCTGAAGGCGCTCGAATCGGCATTGTCGGCCGCAATGGTGGCGGCAAATCTTCACTGGTAAAGATTTTGGGCGGTCAAGAGACTCCTAATGATGGTCGAGTTTCGATGGCTAATGGCACTCACATGGGCACCTTGTCGCAAATCGATAAGGCCGATCCAAAAGCAACAGTTCGCGACATTGTTTTAGGTGATCAAGCTGACCATGAATGGGCCACCAACTCTAAAGCGCGTGATGTCTTAACGGGACTTTTCGGTGGATTCGGCGAAGCCATTCTGGCTCGCGAGATGGGACCACTATCTGGTGGTGAGCGTCGACGCGTAGCACTAGCAAAACTTTTGATTAGTGATCTTGATGTTTTGCTTCTGGATGAACCTACCAACCACTTGGACGTTGAAGCAGTTACTTGGTTAGCCGAGCACTTAAAAACTCGGCGTGGCCTAGCCGTAGCGGTGGTGACCCATGATCGCTGGTTCCTAGATGAAGTCAGTGAGAGTACTTGGGAAGTTATTGACGGCAAGATCGAGGAATATGATGGCGGCTATTCCGCTTATGTTTTAGCCAAAGCTGAGCGTATGCGCCAATCAAGCGTTGAAGAACAAAAGCGAAACATGTTGATCAAGAAAGAATTGGCCTGGTTGCGTCGTGGCGCGCCCGCACGAACCAGTAAGCCTAAGTTTCGCATTGATGCTGCAAATGAGTTAATTGAGAACGAGCCTCCCCCACGCAACAATGTTGAGTTGCTTGCATTTGCTAACGCGCGACTGGGCAAAACTGTTTACGAACTTCACAATGCGACCATTCGGGTTGGCGATCGCGATTTGTTTAAGGGCTTGGACTGGAACGTAGGACCGGGTGACCGGATCGGCATTGCAGGTGTTAATGGCGCAGGCAAAACTACTTTGCTGAAAGTTTTAACAGGTCAACTTGAATTAGCCGCTGGCAAACTTGTTACTGGAACGACAGTGAAGCCAGCCTTCTTGTCACAGCACTTGGAGGAACTAAATCCAAAGTGGCGCGTTTTGGAAGCGATTGAACACATTTCAACCCACGTTGAGATTGGCAAAGGCAAATCCTTAAGTGCTTCTCAGCTCGGTGAGCGTCTAGGTTTTGGTTCAGATGCGCAATGGACACCAGTTGGCGATCTATCCGGTGGTGAGCGTCGTCGACTACAGCTCACTCGCTTGCTTATGGGCGGACCAAACGTTTTGATCCTCGATGAGCCAACCAATGATTTCGACGTTGAAACCTTGGCTGCACTTGAAGATCTCCTGGATAGTTTCGCTGGCACTTTGCTTGTCGTTTCGCACGATAGATACTTCCTAGAGCGCGTTTGTGACACCTTTGTGGGCGTCATGGGCGATGGCTCACTGCGCAATCTTCCTGGTGGCTTAGAAGAGTACCTAAAGCTTCGTAAAGCTCAGCCTGATGAACCAACCGCTTTCACGCAGGATTCATCCGCACCAAAATCCGAATTAACTGCAACTCAAAAGCGGGACTTGCAAAAGGACTTGCAACGAATTGAACGCTCCATCGCAAAGCTGGATGTTTCCATAAAGGAAATCCTTGGTGAGATGGAAACTCATTCTTCAAACTTTGAAAAAGTTGCCACGCTAAATGATGATTTACAACCACTAATCATGGAAAAAGAAGAGCTTGAAAACCGTTGGGTTCTACTCAGCGAAGATCTTGGCTAAGCAGGAGTTTTTTCGACAGCCTGACGCATTACAAGCACGACGCCGAGTCCGGCTAATGCCATTCCAATCCATCCAACAAGCCCGATTACCTCACCAAACAAGAAATAAGAGATGACCGCTGCGGTAGGTGGTACTAGGTAATAAAGACTCGATACTTTGCTCGCACTTCCAGTGCGCAGCATTCCATAAAGTAAAACAATTGATGCAATCGACAACATGAAAACAATCCAGGCAAGGCCAAAGAAGAACTCTGGCACCCATTGAATGATTTGTTCTTCAGTT
>JBIIZV010000162.1:0-2836 GCA_044346095.1 Candidatus Nanopelagicales bacterium | reverse complement strand
CGTCCAATGTCAGAAATCCGGGAAACTCTTTCCAAGCTTTCGGTGAAAACCAGAGTTTCACTAACTGGTCCACTGATTGTGGCGCGCGACTTAGCTCACGCAAAGATCTTGGAAATGATTGATCGCGGCGAAGAGATGCCGCAGTACTTCAAGGATCACGCTGTCTACTACGCCGGTCCCGCTAAAACTCCAGAAGGTTATGCATCTGGTTCATTTGGACCGACGACAGCTGGTCGAATGGATGCTTACGTGGATCGCTTTCAAAAAGCTGGTGGTTCCTATGTCATGTTGGCAAAAGGTAATCGAAGCGATGCAGTTACTAAGGCATGTCAAGCAAACGGTGGCTTCTATCTAGGTTCAATTGGTGGCCCGGCTGCGCGACTAGCTAAGGACAACATCAAGAAGGTTGAAGTTTTAGATTTCCCTGAAATGGGAATGGAAGCAGTTTGGAAAATTGAGGTCGAAGATTTCCCAGCCTTCGTCGTTGTAGACGATAAAGGAAATGATTTCTTCGCTGAAACTTTGCGCCCAATTGCCCTAAACATTCCAATTGGCCAGCCTAAATAGCATTTAAGGCTTGAAGTTTTTAGCTGGCGGCCAAGGGCTCCAGCCTCGAGCTAGCCAACCTTTATAGGCGACTAGGTCTTGTTCTTTACACGTAGCCTTACTTGCCTTTGAGGCGTACTTCTTGCCGCCGTAGGTTTTCCAGAATCCTGCATTCATTTGCCAAGTCCCTTGATACTTGCCTTTAGAGCCAGTGGCTTTGCAGTTGTTATTTGATTCTTTCTTCTTCAAAAACTTTGCTGTTGGAGAATTCACCCAGACTTCGAAGGAGATTTTTTTGCGCTCTTCCTTGGAAAGATTGCGGGTTGGATCTTCAGCTATCTGTATCGCAGCGGCAGGCGGTGCACTAACGAATGTCTGCACCGGTAAGAGAGTGCACAATGCAACGGCGCTGGAAATCCAAATACGTTTTGTCATAACACTATTCAGGTTAACAAACGATTTTTGGGGTCAGGCAGGCAGGTCTTCGAGCATGTCTGTGACCAGGGCAGCAATTGGAGAACGCTCGGATCTGTTGAGTGTTACATGTGCAAACAATGGGTGACCCTTTAGTTTTTCAACAACTGCAACAACGCCATCATGTCTACCCACTCGCAGATTATCTCGTTGAGCTACGTCATGAGTAAGTACCACTCGACTATCTTTTCCAATGCGAGAAAGCACAGTGAGTAAAACGTTTCGCTCTAGCGACTGGGCTTCATCCACAATCACAAATGTGTCATGCAATGATCGACCGCGGATGTGAGTGAGCGGAAGCACTTCCAGCATTCCTCTATCCAGAATCTCGTCGATTACGTCACCAGATGTAACAGCAGACAATGTGTCAAAGACTGCCTGGGCCCAGGGCGACATTTTTTCGTTTTCACTACCTGGCAAGTAGCCCAACTCTTGGCCGCCAACTGCATACAGAGGTCGGAAGATAACAACTTTGCGATGTTGCTGACGCTCCATAACAGCCTCTAAGCCAGCGCAAAGTGCTAAAGCACTCTTGCCAGTTCCGGCTCGTCCGCCAAGTGAAACAATTCCAATTTCTGGGTCAAGCAAAAGATCCAGCGCAACTCGTTGTTCTGCGCTGCGACCATGCAAGCCAAATGCTTCACGATCACCACGGATTAACTGCAGTCGTTTATCCGATGTGACTCTGGCTAATGCGCTACCTCTGTCACTGGTTAAAACGATTCCGGTGTGACATGGATGCTCACGTGCGCTTTCGTGATCAATAATTTCGCCACTGTATAGTTCATCAATTTCTGAGGAGCTAACTGAAACTTCGGCCATCCCGGTCCAGCCACTTGATGGCACTGTTTCTGCTCGATACTCCTGTGCTTCCAAGCCAACTGCGGAAGCCTTTACGCGAAGCGGTAAGTCTTTACTTACTAAAACTACGTCGCAGCCTTCAGTAGATAAATTCTTGGCGACCGAAAGAATGCGAGTGTCGTTATCTCCTAACCGAAAACCGGCAGGCAAAACTTCGGAGTTGGTGTGATTCAGTTCGACTCTAAGAACTCCACCCTTATCGCCCAATGGAAGTGGGGCATCAAGGCGTCCATGCTTGATTCGTAAATCATCAAGGCTTCGTAAAGCAGAGCGCGCAAAATATCCCAACTCAGGATGTGTGCGCTTGGATTCCAGCTCGGTAATCACAACAACTGGGATCACGACTTCGTGCTCATCAAATCGAAATAGGGCGCTCGGGTCAGAAAGCAAGACGCTGGTATCTAAAACGTATGTGCGCTTTTGTGTGTTCGATTCGGTCACGAGCTCACCCCAAATTTTCAGATTTATCCTTGGGAAGGCTCGGAATTGCCCGATATGAAAGACCGTATTCCTGCTGTGGATTTCACTCGGTCAGACACGCCGTAACGCAGGGTTGCAAGTGGGTGAATTTTGCGAACAATTACGGGGATGCGGACGCTACTTTAGCGATCTACTAATCTTGGGCGCATGGGAAGAATCCGCACACTCGTAGGTGATGTTGCCTATGACTTGTATGGTCACCGGCTAACTTCCTCACTTCCTCGCGATCAGCTTCCTGCGCATGTTGGTGTGATTTTGGATGGCAACCGTCGTTGGGCTGCCGAAATGGGTTCGCCCAGTGCCCATGGTCATCGGGCTGGCGGCGAGAAGATCACTGAGTTCCTTGGGTGGTGTGAAGAACTCGGAGTCGAAGTTGTGACGCTTTGGCTACTCTCGACTGACAACCTAATGCGCGAGCCATCTGAATTAGATGCCTTGCTAGAAATCATCGAAGACACTGTTAATTCCCTTGGCA
>JBIIZV010000161.1:0-2850 GCA_044346095.1 Candidatus Nanopelagicales bacterium | reverse complement strand
GCTGACGCGAGCAATGTATCAAGCCTTTTGAATGTTGCCCCAACTGCTGTGGCAATCTACAACTGCGTTAACCCTCCTTATCACCAATGGGCAAAGCTATGGCCGCCGATGGCTACCAGCTTCCTTACCTATGCTGAAAAAACTGGCGCAGTCTTGGTAACTTGTTCCAATCTTTATGGCTATGGCCCAGTTGATACTCCAATGACCGAATCTCTTCCACTAAATGCTCCTGGTGTTAATGGCAAAGTTCGAGCGAACATGTGGATCGAAGCAAAAGCTATGCATGATGCCGGAATTATCAAGGCCACTGAAGTTCGCGGCTCCGATTATGTGTCTGCCAGTGACCAAAGTCGCGTTGGCGCGCGAGTCCTACCAAAGGTTCTAGCAGGCAAGCCTGCACAGGTACTGGGAGATATCGACGTAAAGCACACCTGGACTTATCCGTTAGATGTTGCTCGACTTATGAAGATTGTTGCTTCGGATTCAAGGGCTTGGGGTAAGGCCTGGCATGTACCAAGTAATGAAGCAAAGACCCAAAATGAAGTTGTAAGTGAACTTGCATCTACAGCTGGCGTTTCAAATCCAAAGCTCTCAAGTGTTCCAACCGTAATTTGGAACTTGATTGCGTTGTTTAACCCTCTGATGCGCGCACTTAAGGAAACGGCATATCAAATGCAGCGCCCATACATTTTGGACGATAGCGCAGCGCGCGAAACTTTTGGAATGCAGCCAACACCGTGGAATCAGATTCTTAAAGAAGTTGTCGCGGAAACGAGAGCGAGTCTAAAGAAATGAGCATGACACCAGTGCAACCCACAAGGCGATTTACAGCCTGGGTTTTAGAAATGGTTTTGGTTATTGGAACTGCCTACATCGGTTGGCTTGTTTGGAGTTTGATCACCTGGGGTAGAGGACAGACACCAGCTCAAAACTTATTGCGAATAGTTACGATCAATGACACAACAAATGCACCAGCAAAGCGTCCTCAGATGTTTATTCGTTACTTCTTGATTTTTACGGCCTACTGGTTTGGGTATTTTGCAGTTTCAAACATCGCATACATGATCAATCCAAATGGAATCTTGCTTGCTCTTGGAATAGCGCTTTTGATTTGCTTCCATCTATGGGACATTTCAGGAATTCTGCGCAGACAAGATCGCAAACGGCTAGCTGATGTGGTTTCTGGAATCGCTGTCAGAGAATTGGAAATACGCGATTAGTACTTTGACAGGAACATAAACAAAGTTCCTCATTACTCGACGAAGGAGAAGACATGTCTGATGCAGCACGCTGGATGATCGCACTTGCGTTCATTTCCCTACCAAGTATCGCTTTTGGTGGTTACTTTTTACTATCAATTCTTAAGCGCCAAGTTGGTACAGAGAACATCACTACTGAACAGCGAGAATACTTCCGAGCAGGACACGCACATGCTGGAGTTTTAGTGCTTCTAGCAATCGTTGCTCAACTGATTCTTGATAGCTCAAGATTCAGTGATTCGATTACTTGGGCACTACGTATTGGATTGTTTGCTGCGCCACTCTTGATTTCTGGTGGCTTCTTTGGCGGAGCGCCAAAGAAGCTAGGTGATAGACCAGGTGGTCTCATTAAGTTGATTCCAATAGGTTCAGTTATTCTGGCAATCAGCACACTCGGCGTGGGAGTCAGTCTTTTGATTCCAAGCAGTTAACGCTCACACACGGTATCCGAGACTATTTGGCTTACAGACCGACTCGTCTTTCTTTTTAGGATTATCAAATGAATGAAAATTACGTGAATGGACTGCGGCCTCTTGAGTTTGGCTATCCTGGAGAACTCAGATCAAAGCTTGTTGATCTTGTAATCAACGGAAACAAACGTGCGACTGCAGGTGCTTTGGACTGGGATTACGAGCCTGGTGAACCAATTGAAACAGTTGGCGAGAAGTTTGCCGTGGTTAACAATGAAAATCAACAGGTTGCGACTATTAAAGTGACTCGAGTAGAGATTTGCCGATTTGCAGATGTGCCTGACGAATTTGCGCTTGCTGAAGCGGAAGGCGATCTAACGGGGGATGACTTCCGTGATAGTCACTTCAAATTTTGGACTGATTGCGGATACAAAATCGATGATGACTCAAAAATCGTTTTGGCCTACTTCGATCTGATTTCGGATTAGGTGTTAAGAAAACCAGAAAGTGTGACCTTGGTGTTTCCACCAACCCAAATTTTCCCATCGTCTTCTGAAATGTAAACCCGACCATTCCTGCCGATAGCCGAACCTTGGGAAGCAATGTATGGAGCACTCGCACGATTCTTGGACAGCAACCACTCTGCGGCTGAAGCGTTGAGGCTTCCGGTAATAGGATCCTCGCGAAGTGGCTCGGATCCTTCAGTGAAGAACGCACGTAGCTCAAATGCAAATTCGGATCCAGCACTATGCGGACCGATTACTCCGATATCCCAACGACCTGGATGAGCTGAAGCATTAGGACGAATCTTTAGGACAGACTCTGCGCTATCTAGCAGGATACCAACCCAACCAGGTCCATTGTCGAGCCATTCTGAATCAACAACTTGATCACGAGTAATGCCAAGAATTTCAATTAAGGAATTCAGTAGATCTTCCGCGACCGGTCCAGAGCGAATCCGGGGAGGTGCGTTAAATGCAAGAAGGTCTCCTTCAATTCGAATCGGAACTAAGCCTGCGGTGCATTCCTGAATTATCAAGTTTGGTTGCGAAGGTGTGCCGCCGGCATCCAGCCAAGCCCGAGCTGTTCCCAGTGTGGGGTGACCTGCAAAGGGAAGTTCTGTGTTCTGGGCAAAAATTCGAACGCGGTAATCAGCTTTTGAATCAGTAGGAGGGTATAGA
>JBIIZV010000025.1:0-9790 GCA_044346095.1 Candidatus Nanopelagicales bacterium | reverse complement strand
GGATTAAACATCACCGCTAAGCGCAATGCTTTTGGGCGACAAGTTGATTCGTTTGAAATTGATTTACACATTCCTGCGATTGGCGAACCGGATTACCACGCAGTATTTATCCGTGCGCCGCTTGTCGCGGCAGCAAGTCCAGCAGTAGAGGTCTTGGCAGCTATACCTGCAGACAAGTCTCTGACCGGTACGGATCAGGTAGTTGCAGTAAGGCAAGATAATCTCATGGCAACTTCCTTTCATCCAGAGATCACTTCGGATTTAAGAATTCATAAGTATTTTGTAGACATGGTGAGGTCAGCATGAGTGGACATTCCAAATGGGCAACCACAAAGCACAAAAAAGCTGTTATCGATTCCCGTCGCGGAAAACTTTTTGCAAAGCTAATCAAAAACATTGAAGTAGCTGCGCGAGTTGGCGGGGGAGATCCAGCTGCGAATCCAACGCTTTACGATGCAATCACTAAGGCTAAAAAGAGCTCAGTTCCAAACGACAACATCGATCGCGCAGTTAAGCGTGGCTCTGGTGTAGAAGCAGGTGGCGCTGATTACCAGACCATCATGTACGAAGGCTATGGACCAAATGGCGTCGCATTACTAATCGAATGTTTGTCAGATAATCGCAATCGGGCTGCGTCTGATACTCGCGTTGCAGTTACTCGCAACGGTGGCAACATGGCAGATCCTGGCTCGGTTTCTTACATGTTTGAGCGCAAGGGCGTTGTGATGGTGCCGGAAGGCGCTTCAACAGAAGAACAAATCATGGACGCCGTCCTAGATGCAGGTGCGGAAGAAGTAAATGATCATGGCGGCAGCATTGAAATCATCAGTGACTCCAAAGACGTTGTTGCAGTTCGACAGGCACTGCAAGCAGCTGGGATTGACTATGAGTCAGCCGAATCAACATTCGTGCCGAACATGACAGTTCCGGTCGATGCTGACACAGCTCGCAAGGTCTTCGTCTTAATTGAAGCCTTAGAAGACGTTGATGATGTCCAGAACGTATTTACCAATATCGACATCTCGGATGAAGTATTGGCTCAATTAGCCGACTAAGACCAGGCAAAAAGCGACACTAAATCGGCTATTTGCTACAAATCGAGCCCTAAATCCTTCACTATTGGCCACTTATGGCATAGGCTTTCGAACAGATGTTCGGAGGAAAAATGCGGATTTTGGGAATTGACCCAGGTTTAACGCGCTGTGGCGTTGGGATCGTGGATCTCAACAACAATCGCCGAGCATCCTTTGTTGCGGTTCACGTTATTCGCACACCGAGCACCAGTGATTTACCAGCCAGGCTCTTTGAGCTCGAAGCAGGCTTAACTGAGCTGTTTGCAAGTTACCAGCCAGATGCGATCGCAATCGAGAGAGTCTTTAGCCAACACAATGTTCGAACCGCCATGGGTACCGCTCAGGCAAGCGCTGTAGCGATGTTGATAGCTGCACGAAACCAGTTAGACGTTGCTATGTACACACCAACTGAAGTTAAAGCTGCAGTTACCGGTTATGGCCGAGCTGACAAAGCCCAGATCACTTCTATGGTTACTCGTTTGTTGAATCTTGCTGAACCACCTAAACCGGCTGACGCTGCCGATGCTCTTGCTCTGGCTCTTTGTCACGCCTGGAAAGGTCATGGCAAGAGTCGAATTGCCGAACACATGGCCAAGCAAACTGCGGTTGGTGTCTGATGATTTCATCGCTGCGTGGTCCGGTTATAGAAATCAGATTAGATTCACTCGTCGTTGCAGTCGGCGGTGTAGGTATGACCGTTATGTGTTCACCTGACACGATTTCACAGGCGCGAATCGATCAAGAGATCACATTATTCACTTCATTGATTGTTCGCGAAGATTCGCTAACTTTGTTTGGTTTTGCAAACTCAGAAAATCGAGAAATGTTTGAAGTTGTGCAAGGCGTTTCCGGATTTGGTCCGAAATTGGCATTTACGATTCTTTCTTCGTTACCAGCCGATGAACTTAGAACAGCAATTGGCAATGAAGACGTAGCCCGCTTAAAGCAAACCCCTGGTGTTGGCGCCAAAGGTGCGCAGCGATTAGTTCTGGAACTCAAAGATCGCATTGGCACACCTTCCTCTGGCGCTAAGCGAAGTTCCAGCAAAGAGGCACAGTGGCAGATCCAAGTTGAACAAGGATTACTTGGTTTGGGTTGGTCACCACGTGATGCCCAGCGCGCAATTTCAGCAGTTATTGAAGAAGGCGTAACCGATTCCCAAGAAACACCTGAGTTACTTCGCCGCGCCTTACAGATTCTGGCTGGCGCATGAGTGATCGAATGGTGAACCCAGAACTCTCCACTGAGGAGCGAGTGGCTGATGCAGCGCTTCGCCCTTCATCACTCGATGAGTTTGTAGGGCAAAAGCGAGTTAAGGATCAGTTGCACTTAGTACTTAGTGCTGCCAAGCAACGCAACGCTAGCGCTGATCACATTTTGCTATCCGGACCCCCGGGACTTGGCAAAACTACCTTGGCCATGATCATTGCAGCCGAGGTTGGTGCACCACTTCGAATTACGAGCGGTCCAACAATTCAGCACGCTGGTGACTTAGCAAGCATCCTTTCAAGTTTGGTTCCTGGTGAAGTTTTATTCCTGGATGAAATCCATCGCATGTCTAGAGCGGCCGAAGAAATGATGTATTTGGCAATGGAAGATTTCCGAGTCGATGTCATGGTCGGTAAAGGTCCAGGCGCTACTTCAATCCCGCTTGAGTTGCCACCTTTTACTTTGGTGGGAGCAACTACGCGCGCAGGAATGCTGCCAGCACCACTTCGAGATCGCTTCGGCTTCACCGCACACCTGGATTACTACGAACCAGTCGAACTTGAATCAATCGTTATTAGGTCGGCAAAACAGCTTGGCATCTCCATTGATTCTGATTCAGCTCGGGAATTGAGTAGGCGTTCTAGAGGTACGCCTCGAATTGCTAATCGACTTCTGCGCAGGTCTCGTGACTACGCCCAAGTCCACCATGATGGCGATTTGAACTTAGCTCGAACTCAGGCTGCGTTGGAACTCTATGAAGTAGATGATTTAGGACTGGATCGGTTAGACCGAGCAGTTCTGATTGCACTTATCGACAAGTTCGGCGGTGGGCCAGTGGGCTTATCAACTTTGGCCTTAGCAGTGGGCGAGGAGCCAGAAACCGTTGACACAGTTTGTGAACCGTTCTTGGTCCGTGAGGGCTTCATAACCCGCACTCCACGAGGACGCGTGGCAACGCCAACAGCGTGGACGGCACTAGGCAGAAAACCGCCTAAATTGCCTAATCAATTACCGCTTGAGGACTGATGGGCGGTCGCTGAGACCGCGGTTTTGCACGCTAAACTTGTTTAACAACCCGTTTAACGTCTCCAATTAGTTTTTGTTTCCAATCCGAAAAGGCTTAACAAGTGGCTCAGCATTACCGTCCAGGTCGGTCGTTACTGATCTTCACCGTTGGCTTAATTGGATTGATGATTTGGACATTCCTACCTGGCGAGCGTCACACGCCAAAATTAGGCCTTGACCTTCGTGGTGGAACTCAAGTTATCTTGTCGCCATCGGTTGCAGCCGGCGAGACACTGACTCAGGATCAACTCAATCAAACCGTTGCCATTATTCGTCAGCGCGTTGATGGATTCGGTGTTGCTGAATCTGAAGTAACAATTCAAGGAACTGGTAACGGCGCAAAAATTATTGTAACTATTCCTGGCGAAACCAGCCGTACCGTTGTTGATCAACTTAAGACAACTGCACAGTTGAATTTCCGTCCAGTTTTGGCAATTGACTTTGGTTCACCACAATCCAGCGCCACACCAACTCCAGCTGCTACTGATGCGGCTAGCCCAAGTGCTTCGCCAACCGCGAGTGAATCACCGGTAGCAAGTCCAACAGCAGAACCAAGTCCAACGCCTTCGGTTTCTGTTGCCCCTGAACTTCTTGTTCCACCAATCCAATCTCCAGATGGCTCTGGCGACTTTGCTGATAGATTCGCAGCGTTAAATTGTGCGGAGTCAGAGATTCTCAATGGATCAACTGATGATCCAGCGCAGTATTTGATTAGTTGTGAGAAAGATGGCTCAGTTAAATACGCATTAGCACCAGCTGACCTTGTTGGTACTGACATCGAAAGCGCAACTGCAGGCTTGCCGCAGACTGGCGGCGGTGGCTGGCAAGTAGATCTTCAGATGACTTCAGAGGGCGCAAAGAAGTTTGCGGATTCAACAACAAAGCTTTCCGCACTTGAATCTCCAAATGACCAGTTCGCCATCGTGCTCGATGGTGTTGTTATTAGTGCTCCGTCTGTAAACGAACCAATCCTTGGTGGCTCTGCGGTTATCTCCGGATCATTCACAGCGGATGAAGCACGTGCGTTAGCTCAAGTTTTGAAGTATGGCGCGCTTCCAGTTGGACTTGAAGTCGATGAAGTGCAGCAAATTTCTCCAACACTTGGTAACGACCAGCTTCAAGCGGGTTTGATTGCTGGTGGCTTTGGTTTGCTTCTAGTTGTTATCTACTTGCTTCTTTACTACCGCGCACTTGGTGTGATTGCCGTAGTGAGTTTGGTTGCTGCTGCAATTATGACCTATTTAGTATTCGTAATCCTGGGCCGCGGAATCGGATTCACCCTGACCTTGGCAGGTGTGGCTGGTGCGATCGTGTCCATAGGTATTACGGCTGACTCGTTCATCATTTACTTCGAACGCATTCGAGATGAAATTCGCGAAGGCAAGAGGTTGCGTGTTGCAATCGACCAAGGCTGGTACCGAGCCCGTCGAACAATCTTGGCTGCTGACTTCGTTTCGCTCTTGAGCGCTGCAATTTTGTATTACTTATCCGTAGGTAGCGTTCGTGGTTTCGCATTCACACTCGGCCTAATCACTTTTGTAGACCTTGCAGTTGCTTTCTTGTTCACTCGCTCGCTGGTCACCAAGCTCGGTAACTCGAAGTGGATGAATAAAGGCTCGGCGTGGACTGGAGTTTCACCAACCCGACTTGGGGTAAAAAGCTCAACATCGGAGGTTAACTAATGGCTAGTTTGAGTGAACTAGGTAATAGCCTCTACCGCGGCGACGTTTCGTACAACATTGTTGGACGACGCAAGGCTTGGTACTTGGTGTCAGCAATTCTGCTTATTCTTTCGATTGCAACGCTTGGTGTACGCGGATTAAATCTGGGAATCGAGTTCAAGGGTGGTGCGGAATTTTCGGTGCCACTGACAGTTGCTAATGATGAATCCGTTACGCAAGCACGTGAGACCGTTCTGGCAGCAGGCGAGACTCCATCAACTGTCACAATCATTGGTGGCGACACGATCCGAATTCAAACGCCAGCGCTTTCTACCGAAGCCTCAAATGCTTTGAGTACTGCCTTAGCAGAGTCGTTTGCTGTCGAAGAAGCAAACATCAAGGTTCAGCTTGTTGGACCAAGTTGGGGCGATGAAGTAACGCAGAACGCCATCCGAGCTTTGATCGTTTTCTTGGTACTGGTCGCAGTCTTCCTTTCCATCTACTTTGAATGGCAAATGGCAATTGCAGCTTTAGTTGCTTTAGCTCACGACGTTTTGATTACCGTTGGCATCTATGCACTAAGCGGATTCGAGGTAACCCCGGCTAGCGTCATTGGTTTCTTGACGATTCTGGGCTATTCGCTCTATGACACAGTGGTGGTTTTCGACAAAGTCAAGGAAAATACCAAGGGCATTCACGGTGGTTCTCGCACTACCTACAGTGAAGCCGCAAACTTAGCCTTGAACCAGACTCTGGTTCGAAGCATCAACACTTCGATCGTTGCGTTGCTGCCTGTGCTTTCAATTCTGATCGTGGGTGTTTCACTTTTGGGTGTTGGCACACTTAACGACCTGGCATTAGCGCTGTTTGTGGGCATGCTAGTTGGAACGTTCTCTTCAATCTTTATTGCGACACCTTATTTGTGTCAGATGAAGGAGAAAGCGCCAGAAAACATTGCTCTAGCGAATCGGGTTAAGGCTCGTCGCAAGAGCGGTGATGCAGGAAACGACATCAAGCTTGAGGTTTCAGTTGGCGCACCAATTGTCACTTCCGCCGGACCAAGGCAGCAACAAGTCAAAAAAACGCGTTCCCGCAGAACTGGAAAGTAAAGGAATATGGATCGCGCTGGAGTCACTGCATTAATTGCTGAGATTCCCGACTATCCATTGCCAGGAGTTGTCTTTAAGGATGTAACTCCAATTTCCGCAGATCCAGATGCTGCTCATTGGGTCAATAGCGAAATTGCCGTTCGGTTCGCTAACTCAGGCATCACTCACATAGTCGGTGTTGAAGCACGTGGATTTATCTTGGGCGCTTCGTTAGCCGCCCATATGCACCTTGGGTTTGTACCAATTCGTAAAAGCGGCAAGCTGCCACGTGCAACTTATCGAGCCGAATATGAACTTGAATATGGCGCGGACTCAATCGAGATTCATCAAGACGCGCTAACCAAGAGTGACCGAGTCCTGATTGTGGATGACGTTCTGGCTACTGGTGGCACGGCCTGCGCAGCGATTGACCTGATTCAAGAGTGTGGCGCTGAAGTAATGGGAATCGCAGTACTTCTGGATCTGGCGTTTCTTGGCGGAAGTGCAAAGGTTGCTAGTCGTGACTCGAGAATTGACGTCTTCGCCGTCTTGTAGTTTTCCAAATAGAATGTGGGATAACTAGGGAGGCGTTATGACAACTGATTTGTCTGCTAACTTGCCTCTTGCCTTATCGGAGCGATTCCCGCAAGGCATTGAAACTCCGATTCCAGAACAGTTACGCGAAGTTTTGGATACATTGCAGAAGTTTCATCCAGGAAGCGATGAGTCCGAAATCATCCGGGCATATCAAACAGCGGACTACCTGCACAGAGCGCAAAATCGCAAGTCTGGCGAACAGTACATAACGCATCCAATTGCAGTTGCTGGAATGTTGGCTGAGCTTGGTATGACAACGCCAACCATCATTGCTGCGCTTTTGCATGACACAGTTGAAGACACGGAATACGACTTAGAACATCTGCGAGTCGATTTTGGAGATGAAGTTGCCGGTTTAGTTGATGGCGTTACCAAGTTAGACAAAGTTAAGTACGGACAGGCATCAGCTTCGGAAACTGTTCGCAAGATGGTCGTGGCAATGGCCCGTGACATTCGAGTTTTGGTTATTAAGTTAGTTGACCGTCAGCACAACATGCGCACCCTTTCTTTTTTGTCCGCCGAGAAGCAGGAACAAAAAGCTCGAGAGACGCTGGAAATCTATGCGCCGTTAGCTCATCGCCTGGGCATGAACTCGGTTAAGTGGGAACTTGAAGATCTGGCTTTTGCCTCTCTGTATCCAAAGATGAGCGATGAGATCGCACGCTTAGTTGCGCAACGCGCGCCGGCTCGCGATGAGAGCCTGAAAACAATTGTTGACTTGGTGGATGCTGATCTAGTTGACAATGAAGTGAAGGCAGTCGTGAGTGGTCGTCCGAAGCATTTTTATAGCATCTATCAAAAAATGATTGTACGAGGTCGCGACTTCGATGACATCTACGACTTGATCGGTGTGCGTATTTTGGTCGATAGCGTGCAAGATTGCTACGCAACTCTTGGAATCATTCACAATCGTTGGAATCCGGTACCAGGAAGATTCAAAGATTACATCGCAATGCCAAAGTTCACGATGTACCAGTCGTTGCACACGACAGTCATTGGTCCTAACGGTAAGCCAGTTGAATTCCAAATTCGAACTCAAGAGATGCACCGGGCTGCTGAGTATGGTGTGGCATCACATTGGCGCTACAAGCAAGACAAGGTCGCAGGCAAAGATGGCCCAGACGACCTTGGTTGGGTACGCCAGCTTTTGGATTGGCAGCGAGAGACTGCAGATCCAGGGGAGTTCCTGGACTCACTTCGCGACGACTTAGGTGCTGCCGAAGTTTATGTCTTCACGCCAAAGGGTGAAGTTATGGCGCTTCCAGCCGGAAGTACCCCGATTGACTTTGCTTACAGCGTTCACACTGAAGTTGGAAATAGGTGTGTGGGTTCGCGAATCAATGGCAAGCTTGCGCCACTGGATACCAAGTTGGCCAATGGCGACAATGTTGAGATCATCACCAATAAGTCTGATTCCGCTGGACCATCACGCGACTGGATCAACATAGTTGCAAGTGCGCGAGCTAAGTCCAAGATCAAAGCATGGTTCTCGAAAGAGCGTCGCGAAGAAGCAATTGAGACTGGCAAGGAAGCAATAGTTCGGGCCATGAAGAAGAGCGGCGTTCCGCTTAGATTGCTTACAAACAGCATGCTCAACACACTTGCCTTGGAGTCCAACTACGCAGACGTCAGTGCGCTCTACGCTGCCGTAGGTGAAGGCCATTTAGGTGCTCAAACTGTAGTGACCAGGCTGACTGCATCTCTTGGTGGCGATGAAGGCTTAATTGAAGATGCTTCAGAGCAGGTATTGCCAAGTCGAGTTGCTAACCGTCGTGACGCAAAGCCAGATCCCGGAATCACAGTTATCGGAGCCGACGATACCTGGGTCAAATTGTCTCGATGCTGCACTCCAGTGCCAGGTGACGAGGTACTTGGTTTCGTTACTCGCGGCTCAGGAATTTCGGTGCACCGAACTGATTGCGTTAATGCCGATGATCTTAGAACACAACCAGAGCGCTTAGTCGAGGTTGCTTGGACGCCCGGTAAGAGCAGCATATTCCTTGTCAACATCCAAGTTGAAGCCCTTGATCGTGCGCGATTGCTTTCCGACGTTACTCGGGCACTGTCAGATCAACACGTAAACATTTTGAATGCATCTGTTACAACAACTAAAGACCGAGTTGCTATCTCACGGTTTACATTTGAGATGGGGGATCCGTCCCATTTAAATCAAGTGTTGCGAGCCGTCAAGGGTATTGACGGTGTCTACGACGTGTATCGCGTTTGATTTAGTTTTAACCTAAAGTTGCTGCGCCTGAGCGAGCAGCTTCTAGCAGGCCTTGAGCTTGAGCAATTTGAGCATCTAACTTTGCAACCTCGTCGGATTTACCCGCAGTTGCAGCAGCAGCCTTTTGCTTCTCAAGTTTGGCAATGCTGGTTTCAAATGAAGTTACAAGTGAGTTGGCGCGATCCACAACTTCTGGCTTGGAGCGATGCCATTGTTCTTCTTGAACCTTGCGAATCGCATCTTCAACAGCCTTGAGTCGACGCTCAATTTTGTCCTTGTCGTTACGAGGCACATGACCGGCTTTTTCCCAAGCCTCTTGAATCTCGCGAAGTGCAGCTTTCGCTGAATCAACGTTAGTAATTGGCAGTAATGCTTCAGCCTTTTTAAGTAGCTCAAGTTTTACTTCAAGATTCTTGGTGAACTCTTCGTCGCGCACCGAGTTTGCAGCATTGCGATTAGCAAAGAACTTGTCTTGCGCCGCCTTGAACTCAGCCCAGAGCTTTTCCTCCTGACCCTTGGCTGCGCGGGCAGTCGCTTTCCATTCGTCCATAAGTTTCTTGTACGCGGTCGTTGTGTTGGCCCATTCAGTTGAACTTGCTAGTTCATCAGCCTTTTTGATCAGTGACTTCTTGGCATTTACAGCTTCAGTGCGACCAGCATCCAAAGTAGAGAAGTACGCACGACGAGCTTTGTCGAAAGCAGAACGAGCGTGGCTAAAGCGCTTCCAAAGTTCTTGCTCTTTTGCGCGGTCAGCATTTGGAAGCTTCTTCCACTGATCTAACAATTCTTTGTACTTCTCGCCAGTTACTTTCCAAGCATTGGAATTCGCCATCGACTCAGCAAGGGCAACAATTTCTTCTCGCTTAGCAA
>JBIIZV010000160.1:0-2857 GCA_044346095.1 Candidatus Nanopelagicales bacterium | reverse complement strand
CTAAGGCATTTGCTGCCAGACCATAAACCGTTTCAGTTGGAATAGCGCAAAGCTTTCCAGCGGTGAGTGCAGTTACGACTTGCGAGATGTCATTGGTAATCATAAGTGCCACCGACGGGACTTCATCGATTTAACTCCACCAGAATGCAGTTGCAATACCTAGATACAAAGTGATCAAGGCAGCGCCTTCAAACCAAGTCGATTGACCATCAGAAACCACAACGATTGCGATAAAGACAGCCATGAACATTACGGCCAGCAATAGTGGTGACAAAACTAGAGTGAACGTTGCGGCGCCAACGAGCGGTGCTGCCAATGCAATCAGCGGCGCAACGATCATGGCAACTTGAACTGGGGACTGCAAAATGATTTGCAAGGCATAACTTTGCTGGCCGCGAGCAGCTAGCTGAATGCCAGAGAAGCCTTCAACAACGTTGCTGGCAAGGGCAACGATGATTAAGCCAGCGAAAGCTTCAGAGATTCCTAAAGTCGACATTGCTGAAGGCAATACGTCGACAAACCAACTGGAAACCACGATCGAACCAGTGATAGCCACTAAAACCATCAGCGCAGCAATGTTGAAGGGCCACTGACCATGTTCATCCACTTCACTAGCAGCGATCAGGGCTTCGTTAGTTCCAGTTATTGGAGACTCATGATCAACGTGACGAATTGTGTCTGGGATTGATGCCAAGAACAAAACAATCAAAAGCAGCGAGATGATGACAGTGATTTCACGTTCATACTCAACGGCCGGGGTATTAAAGGATGCGACCAGGGATGGAATTGCCAGCGCAAACACGGAGAGCGCCAACAACATACTTAGCTGGCGGGCCGAAACTACGTTGAATGCTTGTCGACCAAACTTACGACCGCTTACAACGAAAGCAATACCCATAACTAACAAAATGTTGGCGATAACAGATCCAACAATGGTGGCCTTAACAATTTCATAAAGGCCGGCTTTAAGTGCGAACAGAATTACGAAAATCTCCGGCAAGTTTCCTAGCAAAGATTGCAGGGTTCCATTTAGGCCACGACCAATTCGATCACTAACTGCTTCAACACTTCGCACTACTAAGCGAGCAATCGCACCCAAGGCAATCGCAGCGGTTAAGAAGGATAAAACTGGGTTTCCATTCGTGTTGTTTAGAATTCCAGCGGCAATCGATACGCCAACAACAATCGCTAAAAGTCTGCGGTCTGAGTGACTTAGAACTGCCAAACCATGTGGACGTTCAACAGTGATGGTTGCAACTGATGCAGACTTAGCTGCTCGACGTCCACGCTGCTCACGATTTTTTGATTTCTTTGCTTTTTCAGAAGGTGGCTGGGGATCAACTCTGCGACGTGACATAACTTGAATCTTACCGTTATTGAAATATGTGAAGTTATCCCTTGATTTCTGCGGTTACATACGCAGATTTCAATGCTGCGATTAATTCAGTTCGCAAGGTTTGTGCGCGTTGCGCAAAGCCAAGTTGCAGTTCGGCAAACTTATCTCGCCCAGCTTCCGTTTCCACTGGAATTGGAATGACACCAAGATCGGCTAAGTCATAAGGCGCAGTTTGCATATCAACAGTTCTGATGTCCTTCGCCAATGCAAAAGCAGTGCGAACAATTTCAGATCCAACAATTGGGGCAAACCTTTGCGAATGTTTATACAAATCCATGTTGGCGTGCAGGCAGCCTGGCTGCTCGACATCATTTTGATCAATTCGAGTTAATTGCAATGGATTAAGCGGAGCTGCAATTGGAGTGAAAAAGCGGAACGCATCAAAGTGTGTGCAGCGAAGCCCAACTTCATCGATAGTTGCGCGAATCTCTTCTTGGCTCAGACGCAGTGGCCACTTCTCGTGCCTAACTTCTTCAGTGCCAAGCACCATGGCCCATTCATGCAAACCAAAGCAACCGGAACGAACAGAACGTTCTTGAGTTTTTGCCAGGAAGTCAATCAAGCCAATTGCAGCTTCTTGATTCTTGGTTAACCACTCACTGCGAATCTGGATTTTGTTATCAAGGAATTCATAACTTCCAGATGGAAAGTCTTCGGATTCAATTTCAGTTGCTTCCAGAGAAGTTCCAAAGCCTGGATGCCAATTCAAAAGTTTGTTAGTGCTGATCGGGTAGTACTCAAATAAAAAGTCATCGACTGGATGACTTTCATGTCGAGAACGCCGTTCTAACCGGGGCGTGATCCAAGGCAACACTTTTGCCTGGTGATCCTCACGCAAGCTGTGCCAAAGTTCGGCGGGCAATAGTTCAGTAGTCATGTGGCTAACTCGCAAAGTCCGTAATCACTTGGCTGTGTCCATCAATGCAATGATCAACTGCGCTGCGAGCTAAGAGCGCGCCAACCACATTTCCAGTTCCGCAATACGCGCCAACTGCCCAAACGCCAGGCTGCACCTCTTTCACAATTGGCAATCCAGAATCGGTGTAGCTGACGATTGCTGCCCAGTGATGTTCAACGGGTGCGGTCACACCAATGTCGTGAAGTTTGCGCTCGAGATAGTCGCGCATGATTTGGGTTGGTTCAACGACATCAGTTGCTTCCTGCTGCAAAGCCAAGTCACGTCCGCCGCCAATGGCAATCCGGCCATCTGGCAGTTGTTGCCAGTAGTCCCAACCTTGCCGGACATAAACCGCGTATTTCATTTTCAGTTTTGTTTCTGGCGCTGTCGAAATCATTTGCAAGCGAGTTGGCTGCACTAGGTCAGATACTTCAGGTAGTGCCTTACCTAAGTTGCCATCAACTGCAACGATTACATGCTTTGCCTTAATACTGCCTTGTTCAGTGGTGACAAGGCCGGATTCAATCTTGATTGCAAGTGAATGCGTGAAGATTTGGGCGCCT
>JBIIZV010000159.1:0-2866 GCA_044346095.1 Candidatus Nanopelagicales bacterium | reverse complement strand
TGGAAAAACCATCTTGCATCAAGAAGCAATCGTTAATCCATACAACGGCCGATTGGGTTTGGTGGCTCCGTTTGATCACACTTGTTCAGTTGAACAGAATCTTCGCTTGAAGATCAAGAGTGCAACTACCGATTTCATGTGGGCTGCAGCCTCAAATTCAGCTACTGTGAGAGGCCCATATAAGGACTTTTTGTTTAATGGAAAGATTGACCGATCCAATGTTTGGAATCGAGCCCTAAGTCTTGCTGAAATCAAATCGCAATGCTGTGCTGATCCAATATCAGATGGGTTAATCGCGGCTTGGGACACTACAGAAGGCTATGGTGAAAACGGAATCGGCGACACTGTCATTGACGTGTCTTCAAACCAGCTACATGGAGACGGCGTCCAACGTCCAATTCGAGCTATGACCGGATACAACTGGTCTGGCAAACATGATGACTGGCGCGTTGCACCTAAAGAGTATGGCGGCATTGCATTCCATGATGATTCAGTTATTGACTGTGAGTGGGAAGAAACATTTAGTTGGACTGTGCCAGCAGGTTTAAAGAGTGCAGCTTATGCCGCGCGAATTCGAATTGGTGATGTAGAAGATCACATTCCATTCTTTGTTCGAGCCGCAAAGCCAAAGGCGAGAATTTTGTACTTGTACCCAACAAGTTCTTACCTTGCGTATGCAAACGAAATGATTGTGCACCATGTCCCAGTTGCGCAGGCAATTGGATCTCACCCGGCAGTGTTAACCAAAACTGAAGCCGACTATTTCCAGGATCCGAAGTACGGACGTTCAACATATGATCACTATGCCGATGGTGAAGGCGTATGTTACACATCATGGCTACGTCCAATTCTGAACATGCGGCCGCGTTGGCGCTCGTCTGCCATTGGAACCACCTGGCAATTCCCGCGTGACTTATCGGCCACTGCCTGGATGGAGCACGAAGGTTATGACTTTGAAATCGCGACAGACCATGACTTAATGCGCGAAGGTCTTGATTGGCTAAAGAACTATTCCGTAATCATCACTGGATCACATCCGGAGTACTGGAATGAATTCGGGCTAAATGTATTGGAGGAATACATCTCAACGGGTGGTCGCTTGATGTACATGGGCGGCAACGGCTTCTACTGGGTCATCTCTTATCGTGAAGGCGAACCAGAAATCATGGAAGTGCGAAAAGGCGAAGCAGGAATGCGTGCCTGGCAAGCTGAACCTGGCGAGTACTACCATGCAACTTCTGCCGAACGGGGTGGAATCTGGCGCAACCGAGGTCGCGCTCCACAAAAACTAACTGGTGTTGGATTTACAACTCAAGGCTTCGACGCTTGCCATCCTTACTATCGAATGCCAGATAGTTACCATAAATCAGTTTCCTGGATCTTTGATGGTGTTGAAGGCGAAAAGTTTGGAGACCATGGCCTAGCTCTTGGCGGAGCAGCTGGTTTAGAAACCGAGCGTTATGACCTTTTGCTGGGTACTCCACCTCACACTAAGTTGCTTGGGTCATCAACAAACTGGTCCGATAACTATCCAGGTGTTCATGAAGACATCATGTTTCATCATCCAGGACTACTTGGAACTCAAAATCCAGCAGTCCGTGCAGACATGACTTACTTCACTGCAGGAAACAACGGCGCCGTATTTTCAACTGGCTCAATTGCTTGGACTAGTGCTTTACCGAGCTTTGGATATCAAAATGATGTCGCCCGAATCACCAAGAATATTCTTGATGCATTTTCCAAGCCTGGAGAACTTCCAGGCGGGGCATGGACTGAAGACGAAAAGTCGTGGCGTTAGGCTCGCAATATCTTTAAGGAGTAGTAATGACAACTGGGTATGTGTGGGAAGAACTTTATGGCTGGCACGATACGGGTACTGCCGCAGGTTTACTAAAGCCTGGGATAGATGTTCAGCCATACCAACACTTTGAAAGTGCAGAAACAAAAGTTCGTCTTGCTTCATTGTTAGAGGTTTCAGGATTGACTAAGAGTTTGACTCGGATACCAGCAATTGCGGCTACTGAAGAACAAGTTCTGCGCGTTCACACCAAGGATTATTTAGAACGCATCAAGAAGGAAAGCGCCCAACCTAAAGGTGGAGATTGTGGCGATGGCACATCACCATTTGGACATGGATCTTTTGAAATTGCACTACTTGCCGCAGGTGGAGCAATCGAAGCAACTCGCGCAGTAGTAAATGGCACAGTTCGCAATGCTTACGCATTGATTCGTCCGCCAGGTCATCACTCCCGACCAACGACTGGAATGGGATTTTGCATCTTTGCTAATGCCGCAATCGCAATTAAGTTTGCCCAAGAAGAGCTTGGTGTTAAGCGAATTGCGACTGTTGACTGGGACGTTCACCACGGCAATGGAACGCAAGAGATTTTCTACAGTGATCCAAATGTGTTAACTATTTCGTTGCATCAAGATGGATTGTTCCCAGCAAACAGTGGACACATCGCAGATAGTGGTGACGGCGATGGTGATGGCTTTGCAATCAATGTTCCACTTCAACCAGGTTCTGGAAACGGAGCTTATCTCGAGGCAATTCAGCGAGTTGTGGTGCCAGCGTTACGGAAATTCAAACCAGAGTTAATTGTTGTACCTTCAGGTTTCGATGCCAGCGCAGCTGATCCATTAGGTCGAATGCAAGTCACACCAACTGGGTACCGCGCCATGACGCAAGAGTTAATGGCAATCGCAGATGAAGTGTGTGATGGAAAAATTATCATGACCCACGAAGGTGGATACTCTCCGTTTTACGTTCCGTATTGCGGTTTAGCAGTTCTAGAAACCCTCTCCGGGGTCAAGACGGGGATTGCAGATGCAATCACCCCAACTTGGGATGAACTGCCAGGGCAAG
>JBIIZV010000158.1:0-2873 GCA_044346095.1 Candidatus Nanopelagicales bacterium | reverse complement strand
AATACAACAGACTTTTGTCCGGCCCGAGCTGCAGCCGCAGCCACAGCATGCGCCAGGTTTCCAGTTGAAGCGCACGCCAAAGTGTTGAAGCCAAGTTGGATGCCAGCACTTTGTGCCACTGCAACAACGCGATCCTTGAATGAGTGGGTTGGATTACCGCTGTCATCCTTGACCCAAAGTGTGCCAGTGATGCCTAGCGCCTTTGCCAAGTTGTCAGCGCGATGCAGTCTGGTCATTCCGGGAGCCAAGTTGCGAGACTGAGCAATGTTTGCCGGAACTGGTAAAAGTGGCGCATAACGCCACAAAGAGAACGGACCCGATTGGATCTGTTCTCTGGTTACTGTTCCGAAATCATATGCAACTTCAAGTGGGCCAAAACATTCCCAACAGGAATAGTCCGCTCCAAGTTTTGCATGTGCGCCGCAAGCGCGACAGACAAGGTGGGTTGCTGCACCAAATGGCGCAGTATCGATTCTTTCGAGTGTTACAGACATTGAGCTGGAAGCCTTTCGTCATCTGTACTAAAAACAGCGAACTGTCTTTAGTCGGAATTGGCACCGGGTCGCAAGGCCTTAACGGTTCTGCGGTGGTTGCCGGGGCTTCAACGGGCCGTTCCCTCTGCCCCTCTGGATGAGGTGTATTCAGTTTTTGAAAGCCATCGGCTTCCGTGGAAAAACTTTATCAGGGTGTCGAGAAAAAGCAATCCCACGTATCAGCTACTGATACGAGGCTTGTTGCTATTGAATAATGACCAAAGTGAGCGCGGTCTGGCTCATGTCAGGAGTTGCCTCAACCGCAGTGCCGCCAGTTTGAGTGGCTAACTCTTCAGCAGAACTAAAGCCATCGGCTGGGTAAAAAATTGTGGTTTCAAGAAGTGGCTGACCTTCCCAGTTTCCCGTTTCTTCAATAACCCAATCAGCGTCATGTAGGTCATCGCTCATGGACTTTGCCAGCCCTGCAGTCTCAGTTCCGTTCAAAACAATTACTGGTAGCCGACCATTAACGTCAAGGTTTGGATCAACTGATGCATCTGCGCTTGGAGCTGGAACAGGGTTTACTGGTTCTGCCGAAGCGCTAACTTCAACTACCGCTTCATCAGCCACTGGATTTGGGTCGATGCCCATTAGTTGTGTACCGACCAAAAACAAGCCACCAACTGTGGCAAGGATTACTAAAAGTGGTCGAGTTATTTTTTCGTTAAAGGTTTGCGGGCCAGACATGGCAACAACCTAGTTCTTTAGTTCGATACCCAGGCGACGAGCAGAGCGTGCTCTCTGGCGAGCAGCGCGCATACGCTGGAGGCGCTTGACCAACATTGGGTCAAATGCAAGAGCTTCTGGTTGATCAATTAGTGCGTTCAAAACCTGGTAGTAACGAGTCGCTGACATATCAAACTGCTCGCGGATTGCCTGCTCTTTTGCCCCAGCAAATTTCCACCACTGGCGTTCGAATTCCAGGATCTGCTGATCGCGATCTGGGAGTACTCCAGTGTTATCAGCTGAGAGGGCGCGGGCTTCATTCACATCACCAATGCTAAACCGTTCCCTACTAAAAACACGGTCACCCCCCATCTCGGGGTGTCACGTCAGGTGATAATGCGGCCTACGACAAGATGAGCAAGTGAATACTTCCTCTGCCCCGACTAAAAGTTGGCTGGCACTTTGGCTAACTCTGACAACAATCTGGGGATTCTCGTTTTTCTTCATCAAGGTCGCCAGCAGTTTTCTCGACCCCTACGAGCAGACTTTTGCCCGCATGGGTCTTGGCGCCCTTGCACTCATAGTTATCGTGATTGCAACTCGACGTAAATTCATTTATCGAGGACCTGCGCTCAAGCATCTTGCTTTGATAACCGTTATGGCTCAAGTCATACCCTTCACGATTTTCGCATGGGCAATTCATTACATTTCTTCGATAGCTGCTGGGCTCTTGAATTCGACAATGCCACTTTGGACTGCGATCTTGGCAGTACTTATGTTGCCTGAAGAAAAGCTAAATCCATTTCGAGTCGGCGGCTTGCTTCTGGGATTTTTAGGGCTACTGGTTTTGCTTGGTGTTTGGGACGTTAACTTTCAGTCCAATTGGTTCGCTTACATCGCGTGCGCACTATGCACAATTGGTTATGCCTTCTCTGCAATTTGGACCCGCAAGTATGTAACGCCGCTGAATCTTGATCCAATTAGCGCAGTTGCGACTCAGTTAACGATTGGTGCATCCATATGTGCGGTGTTCGCAATTGCATCCCCGCACGAAATAACTTCATGGCCAATAACTGGCATCTTGGCAATTGCCGCGCTCGGTGTGCTTGGTACCGGAGTTGCATTGGTAATTGGATTTGTAATTGTTAAGCGCGCCGGCGCGATTGCCATGTCAACCGTTACCTATTCGATTCCCGTCGTTTCAACTTTGGCAGGTGTTGTCTTGCTAAAAGAAAAGCTTCATTGGTATGAACCAGTAGGTGCGTTAATTGTTTTAGTTGGCATCGCAATTGTGCAGGAACTTATTAAACCCAAAGGTGCAAAACTTTCGGAAACTACCTAGAAATAACTGGAGCCCCCTATCCGATTTGAACGGATGACATTCGCTTTACAAGAGCGACGCTCTACCACTGAGCTAAGGAGGCCGGGAAACTTACCTAAGTAAGATCACCAGTTTCAAAGATTAGTGCATAAATCCTTGAAGCAAAAATGCGCCTATGAATAGCGCTCTTTACGAATCACTTCAGCCGCACTGACCCAAGCAACAACTGCATAATTTTCAAAGTATTCGGCTTCTAAGTGGTTCATAATCTTTATGCTCAACTCGCGAGATGCAAGGCACTGAATCATTACATTTCCACCATCTACATCGCCAGCACGACGATTTTTTGGCCC
>JBIIZV010000024.1:0-9896 GCA_044346095.1 Candidatus Nanopelagicales bacterium | reverse complement strand
TTGATGACGCGAAACTCAATCATCATTAGCCCGCACCCAATGGCAAAGAAAGTTTGTGTCGCTGCCGCTAAAGCTATGGCAGAAGCTGCAGTTGCTGCTGGCGCACCAGATGGCATTATCCAAATTGTTGAAGACCCTTCAATTCCATTAATCAATGCTTTGATGACTGATGAGCGAACCGATGTAGTAGTCGCAACCGGTGGCACACCAGTTGTGCGATCGGCATACCGAAGCGGAAATCCGGCAATTGGTGTGGGACCTGGAAATGTTCCAGTTTTAGTCGACGCCACAGCTGATCTTGCAAAGACTGCTGCTCGAATTATTGAAAGCAAGGCATTCGACAACTCAATTCTTTGCACTAACGAAAGCGTTGTAATCGCTGAAGAGGCGATCGCAGATAAGTTGCTAGCGGCTTTTGCTCGCGAAGGTGCATATGTATTGAAGGATGACGAGCGCGATGCCGTTCGTAATGCAGTTTTTCCAGATGGTCACTTCAACACCAAGATGGTCGGCAAGGACGCCGTTTGGATTGCTGAAAAAGCGGGCATTAAAGTTCCAGCCAAAACTCGAGTTTTAGTCGCACCATTTGATCTAGTGGTGCCTGAAGAACCTTTAGCTCATGAAAAATTGTGCCCAGTCCTAGGGTTTGTCCGCGTACCAACTGCAACTCGGGGAATCGACATTGCTCGAGCGATCTTGCGCATTACAGGCGCTGGACATTCAGCTGCAATCCATAGTTCAAATCCTGAATTGATCATGATGTTCAGTGCAGCCGTTCCGGTACTCCGCGTTTCGGTAAATGTCGGCAACAGCCTTGGCGCATCTGGAATTCAAACCAATTTAGCTCCGACTATGACTATCGGAACTGGTTTTGCCGGTCGATCTTCGGTTGGTGAAAATTTGCAGCCAAAGCATTTGATCAACTACACGCGCCTTGCCTACAACGCTGATGCGCGCGAAGTGATGCCATCTTTTGCAGGCCTGAATCCATGGATGAGTCCAAGCGGTCCGGTTCCTTCATATCCAGTTGCATCCAATGAAGAAAACTATGGAACTGGAAATTCCTATCACCATCGCGAGCCGATAACCCAAGACGTTGCTGAATTACGAGACGAGATTCGCAAGTTGATCGTCGAAGAACTTCACGCATTGATCAAGAACTAATCAGAGAAGAGAAACAAATGGCAGAGCTACGGTCGTTCATCTACATCGACCAAATGCAACCTCAAACCATGTGCTACCTAGGCTCATGGGTTAAGGGTGCTTTGCCACGCGCAAACATGGCTGCACAAGTTATTGAAGTAGCACCAGGTCTGGACATCGAAGCTTTGACCGATGTTGCACTGAAGCATGCGAACGTCCAAGCGGGAATTTTGTTTGTGGAACGAACTTTCGGTTACCTAGAGATTCACGGTCCAACTGAAGAAGTTCGTGCCGCTGGTCAGGCAGTACTTGCTGCCTTAGGTGCCACTGAAGCGGAAGCGACAAAACCAAAAATCTTGGCATCACGCGTTGTGCCATCGGTAGATCAACAACATGCATTCCTTATTAATAGGAACAAAGTTGGATCCATGATTTTGCCGGGCGAATCTCTTTACATCTTGGAAGTCCAGCCGGCTTCATACGCGATCTTGGCAACCAATGAAGCTGAGAAAGCAACCGACATCAAAGTTGTTGACTATCGAATGATTGGTGCAACTGGTCGTGTTTATCTTTCCGGTAAAGAAGCCAATGTTCGAGCTGCAGCTGAAGTAGCTGAAAAAGTTTTGAGTGAACGCTAATGTCCACTGATAATGAAATGCTGCGTTCGCTAGTGCGCGAAGCACTACGTGATGCCCTCGGGGGAGCCGATGGTATTCGCGATGCTGCGAAAGCACTTTCGGGTCAAAGCCAACAACCAACGAAAACTGCACAAGTAGTAGAAGTGGTCTCGCTAAGCAGTAATTCGGATGTATCTAATTTTGTAAATCGCGTACTTGACCTAGCGTCAGACTCAAAAACTCTTAACGCTATGCGCCAAGGCGAACTTGTATTTCAGCTAGGCAATGCAACGTCGAGCCATAGCAATCATGATTCTGGTACCACTCGCATTGAAAAGGGTGCCGTCACCGAATCAACAATCAGAAAAGCTGCCGAGTCAGGATCAACTTTGATCGTGGCCCGGAAGGTAGTTGTTACATCACTTGCACGTGATAAAGCGCGCGACTTGGGAGTAACGATTATTAGAGAAAGTCAACAAGATAATCAGAAGGGATCGGTGATGCGCTGATGTTAAAAGCGCGTGTTATCGGCAATGTATGGGCGACTCGTCGTCTAACCGAGATTCCCAATGGGGCCTTTCTCGAACTCGAAGTTGAAGGTGGCGCACACTTGGTTGCCTTTGACGTTTTAGGTTCTGGAATTGGGGAAAGCGTTTTGGTTTCAACGGGCTCGGTAGCAGCCTCGTGGTTCCCGGATGTAACCCCGCCAATTGACGCTCTCATCATCGGTTCGATCGATGAGAACACTAAGAGTTCTGGGAAGCACAGCGCTTCCTAGTACACCGCCTGGGAAACCAGGCACGTAAGACCGCCTGAGAAATCAGGTTAAGAAAAAGCAAGACCCGAAAGCGGACAACCGTTCGCAATCACAAAGTAGGAGAAAGATATGTCAAGCAACGCACTGGGCTTGATCGAGACTAAGGGATATGTAGCTGCTGTAGCTGCTGCAGATGCCATGGTTAAGGCAGCCAATGTAACTATTGTTGCGCGTGAAGAAGTTGGCGACGGCCTTGTAGCTGTAGTCATCGTGGGAGATGTCGGTGCAGTTAAGGCTGCAACTGATGCAGGTGCCGAAGCAGTTAACCAAGTTGGCGAACTAGTTTCACAGCACGTAATTCCACGTCCACACGCAGAACTAAACAAGTTCTTCAAAGTTGGCGATTCCGCGTGAGTACGGGCCCGCTCGTAGCAGGGCCCGAACTACGCGTCTACTTGCTTGTTGAAGAGCTCCAGCAGCAATTCGCTGCTTACATGAGCACGCCGACGCGAGCCCGTGGTTACCCGCCTTACGGTGGTCAGCACTCGTTGATCATTGAGGTGGCACCCGGGCTTGCGATCGAGCGAGTAATTGACTTGGCGCTGAAGTCGGTACCTGAAGTTGAACCTGGCATTTTGTTCGTGGAACGCCAATTCGGAGTTCTGGAAGTACATGCTTCCGACATCGAGTTAGTGAAGCGAGCTGGTCAGGCAATTCTTGATGGCATTAACGCATCAGCAGCTGATCAACTTCGCCCGCGGATTCTTTACAGCGACATCATCGAAAACATCACGGATCAGCATGCAATTATTCTGAACCGAAATCGTCAAGCTTCGATGGTTATGCCCGGTGAATCACTATTGGTATATGAAATGACCCCAGCACTTTTTGCAACTGTTGCAGCGAACGAAGCTGAAAAAGTTGCACCTGATGTGACGCTGGTTGATGTACAAATGATCGGCGCAGCTGGTCGGGTATACATGAGTGGAACAACTGAAAGTGTTACAAAGGCCCGTGATGCAATCACGCAGGCTCTTGAAGCAGTAGTTGGACGCGATCAAGGTTAATCATTTTTCTTCCCCAAAAGTGACAAAAGATATTGGTAACTAAGCCAAAATAAGGATGTCGGTAGGAGAGTTAAATGAGTGGTTATTCAAACGAACCTGCAAAGCTGCATGAGTTTGCCCGAGATGCTGTTGCAAAGTTTGGCTACTCACCAGACTCCGAAGTTTCGCTTTTGAATATTTCGGAGAATGCCACATTTAAAGTGGTCGATAGCGATACCGGCACTGACACGATTCTGCGAATTCATCGGCCGTTTTATCACACTGCGCAAGCAATCCAGAGCGAGCTGGATTGGGTGCAGGCATTGCGCGAAGTCCAACTTGTTAGAACCCCAGCAATTTTGCCTGCTGGATCTGGTGAGCAAATTATCTCTGCACAAGATTCAACTGGCGAAGAGCGTCATGCGGTCATGTTTGAATTCATGCCAGGCGTTGAACCAACTGAAGATCGACTAGTTGATGATTTCAAAACTTTAGGTGCGATAACTGCCCGGCTACATGATCAATCAAAGCAGTGGCAGCGTCCAAGTAACTTCTTTAGGTTCACTTGGGATTTTGAAACTGCACTTGGCCCTAATGGTCATTGGGGCTCTTGGCGTGACGGCCTTGCGATGGGTCCAAGTGAATTAGAAATCCTTGGCCGCCTCTCGGACACTTTGGGAGCACGACTAGAGAGATTTGGAAAATCTAAAGATCGTTTTGGTTTAGTGCATGCCGATATGCGACTCGCAAATTTACTTGTTGCAGACAAAGACGTAACGGTGATCGACTTTGATGACTGTGGCTTTAGTTGGTTTATGTATGACTTAGGTTCTTCAGTTTCATTTATTGAAGACCATCCACTGATTCCAGATATGACTGCATCTTGGGTAGATGGCTATCGAAGCGTTGCCGAGTTAAGTAAAGAGGAAGAGGCAGAACTTCCGACATTCATTATGTTTCGACGCTTATTGCTCGTTGCTTGGGTTGGATCACATCAAGACACAGATACTGGCAAGGAAATGGGAGCCAATTTCACGAAAGTAAGTTGTGAATTGGCCGAAAACTATCTGTCAAAGTTTGCATAATTGTAAGAACCTTTCGAGAGCACGTTAGGAAACTAGGAGAGAGAGCATGTTTACTTCAGTTAATGGATATTCCGTTGTGGTTACTGGCGGAACAAAAGGAATCGGTAAAGGAATTGCCCGTGTCTTTGCAAAAGCCGGTGCAAATGTATTGATCACTGGGCGCGACGAAGCCAGCGCCAAGTCGGCATGCGCAGAACTAACTGCTTTAGGTGGAGGCACAGTTACCTATGTCCTAGCTGAAGTTAGCAGCAAAAAGGATTGCGACATGGTTGCCAAAACTGCAATCGAACGCAATGGTGGCATTGATGTACTGTGCGCAAATGCGGGCATCTTTCCTGATTCCAAACTTGCGACTATGTCTGAAGCCGATATGGACTTAGTGTTCGGAACAAATGTAAAAGGCACCATGCTTTCGGTTCAGGCTTGTCTACCTGCACTAGAAAAGTCCGGGCATGGGCGAATTGTTCTCACTTCATCGATCACTGGACCAGTCACTGGCTTCCCAGGCTGGTCACACTACGGCGCAAGCAAAGCTGCACAACTTGGCTTCATGCGCACAGCCGCAATCGAATTAGCTCCAAAGGGCATCACTGTTAATGCGGTACTGCCAGGAAACATTGCAACCGAAGGTCTTGCAGACATGGGTCCTGAGTATCGCAAGGCAATGGAGGCTTCGGTTCCGCAAGGACGCTTAGGCGAAGTTGATGACATTGGAAACGCTGCGTTGTTTTTTGCAACAAAAGAAGCCGCTTACGTTACTGGGCAAGCCTTAGTGATCGATGGTGGTCAAATTCTTCCGGAATCACTTGCTGCCTTGGAAGCAATGTAACTGCTATCTAGTTACTGTTGAGTTGTGAGCGCAAACGAAGACTTAGGTCGTACTGCTGAAGAAGTTCGGCAACGAATCTTGGCGCAAATCAGCGCAGGTCAATTGCGAGCCGGACAAAAGCTTGGGGCCGAGCGCGACTTAGCCAGTGAATATCAAGTCAGTCGCTCAACTTTGCGAATTGCACTTACTGCGCTCGAAGAAACCGGTGTGGTTCGTCGGTTGCCGGGTCGCGGTGGTGGCACGTTTGTCTCACCAGAAAAAATTGATCGAGATCTTTCGCAAATCGTTGGTGTTCCATCTTTACTCAGAGGTCAAGGATTTACCGCTGGCACTCGATTGATAAGCGCCTCTGTGATGCCTGCCGATCCAAAGACTCAGCAGGCGCTGGGATTGTCTGACGGGGAACACATTTTTGATGTTGTGCGAATTCGCCTTGCCGATAGCATTCCAATTTCGTTAGAACATGCAAGGTTTCCGGCTGAAATGTTTCCGGGCTTATTGGAACGCCCACTTGGAAACTCCCTTTATGAACTTTTGAGTAAGTACTACGAGACAGCGCCAGATGAAGCCGTTGAACAGATTGACTTAGTAAATGCAACTTTGGATGAAGCTAGAATTCTTGAAGTTCAGCTCGGCGCACCATTGCTTGCAGTTACCCGAACAACTATGGATACCAAGGGTCGCAAAATTGAGTACTCGCACGATTTGTTCCGAGGCGATCGAACTCGAATTACAGTTCGCACCAAAGGTCGTCCAGCCACACCTGATCATCCAGGCGAACGCGGCAGAACCGTTGAATTAAAGGACAACTAAGCAAGCGGGATAGTTCCAAGTACCGATGCAAGATTGGATACAATCTTCAGGTGGGCCCATTAGACGGAATAGTTGTTGCAGACTTCACTCGAGTTTTAGCTGGGCCATACGCGACTATGTTGCTGGGCGATATGGGTGCGACTGTTATAAAAGTTGAAAGACCAGAAGTTGGTGATGACACCCGCCATTGGGGTCCGCCATTTGATCCAGCCGGCCGGGCAACTTACTTCGAGGCCGTAAATCGAAACAAGACATCCGTTGCTATAGATATGACAAACCCAGCAGGTTTAACTGAGGCACAAGAACTCATTAAGCGCGCGGATATTGTCATCCATAACTTTCCACCGAGTAACAGTGAGAAATTCGGATTGGACTACGAGTCAGTCAAGAGTTTGAAGTCAGACGTCATCTATTGCTCCATCACTGGATTTGGTTCCGGCGCAGGTGCAGCAATGCCAGGTTATGACTTGCTGGTTCAGGCAATGGGTGGCTTGATGAGTGTCACTGGTCCAGCACCAGGCGAACCGACAAAAGTTGGGGTGGCGCTTGTAGATGTAATAACTGGAATGCACGCCACTATTGGTTTGCTAGCTGCACTGAATCACCGACATGCAACAGGCGAAGGTCAACAAATCGAAGTAAACCTTTTGTCATCCTTGCTTTCAGCGATGGTTAATCAGGCAAGCTCTTATGTTTCAGGGGATGTCGTACCTGGAATTCTTGGAAACGCACACCCATCCATTAGTCCATACGAGGTTTACCAAACTTCTGATCGACCAATTGTTGTCGCGGTAGGAAATGACGGGCAGTTTGCAAAACTTTGCCAAGAACTTGGTATCCCAGAAGTTTCAACAGATGCAAAATTTGCAACGAACCCAGACCGAGTTGCTAATCGAGTTGAACTCAGTGAATTACTTGTTAAGCAATTCTTGCAACACGGCGCAGATCATTGGTGGAAGCTGCTATCGAACGCTGGTGTTCCATGCGGTCCAATCAATTCAATATCAGAAGCTTTTGCACTAGCTGAGTCTTTGGAGTTGAATCCAATCATCACAATTAATCAAGAAGGCGAAGAGCGCAAACAAGTTGCTAATCCGATCACGTTTTCTCAAACTCCAGTTCGCTATGCGGTAGCCCCACCAAGTTTGGATGAAGCATGAGCGATAACGTAACAGCCCAAGAAGGCGTTCTTCGCAAACTCCGAGTTTTGATTGCATCTGGACAGCTTGAGCCTGGTCAGCAAGTGGTTCAAGATTCATTAGCGGCAAGTCTTGGAGTTAGTCGCGTTCCATTGCGTGAAGCTTTAAAAGTTCTTGAAGGCGAAGGCCAAGTTACTTATCACCCACACCGTGGCTATTTTGTTGCCGATTTAAGTGTTGATGACTTGGTTGAGGTTTACCGAATTCGCTCACTGCTCGAAGATGAAGCTATTCGCGTTGGAGTACCACTACTCACAGATGAAGACATTGAGTATCTAGAAGACATTTTGAATGATGTTGAGGCAGCCGCTAAATCTCAAGATGTATCTGCAGTTACTGCCGCGAACCGTAGATTCCACTTTGCCCTGTTTGAAGCCAGCAACATGCCTCGACTGGTTCGCCTGATCAAGAATCAGTGGGATGCAACTGATGCCTACCGCGGGGTTTACTTCGCAGCGCCGGCAAATCTTGCCCACATGAATCAAGAACACAGAACGATGATTGAAGCCCTAAAGACCAAGGACGTAGCAAAATCCATTGCACTTCAGGCAGCTCATCGCGAGAATTCGGTATCTGTAGTTAGCCAGGTAATCAAGAAACCTTAGCCATTCATTGGTGGGGGATTTCCTTAATTTGCAAGGCTTTCGCTAGTCTTACTTTGTATGACCCCTCAGGAATTAGCTGGCCACATCAAGGCCGCATTGCTTAGTGCAATTTCCAGCGGTCAACTGAATTTATCTGCCGAAGAAATTCCTGCTGAAATCGTTGTGGAACGGCCAAAGAATTTGGATCACGGCGATTGGGCAACCAATGTCGCAATGCAGGTAGGCAAAAAAGCCGGATTAAATCCACGCGCTGCCGCCGAGATTTTGCAGCCAATTCTGCAAGAACTTCCAGGCGTTGAGGCCGTAGAAATTGCAGGACCAGGATTCATAAACATTCGACTGGATGCAGCAAGTCAAGGCGAATTGGCGCGAGACATTATTGCCAAAGGAAATAATTTTGGGCGTGGCACTCAGTTATCCGGCAAGAAGATAAATGTTGAATTCATCTCAGCAAACCCAACTGGGCCGCTGCATTTAGGTCACACTCGTTGGGCTGCAGTAGGTGATGCGATTGCTCGCGTACTTGAAGCCGAAGGTGCTGAATCTGCTCGCGAATTTTACATAAATGACCTTGGCGTTCAAATGGATAAGTTTGGAAATTCGGTAAAGGCTGCCGCGTTAGGCGAAGCAATTCCAGAAGATGGTTATCACGGCGCCTACATCCCAGAGCTGGCTAAGCAAGTTGTTTCTGAAAATCCAGGAATCAAGGACTTGCCAGAACCGCAAAGAGGCGAGGCATTTCGCGATGCGGCGTATGCATTACAACTTGCAGACCAAAAGCGAGTCCTAGATAACTTCAACACCCACTTTGATGTTTGGTATTCCGAGAAATCACTTCACACCTCAGGTGCAGTTGACCGCGGGTTCGAAAAGTTGAAATCTCAAGGCCATATGTTTGTTGAAGAAGGCGCAACCTGGCTTCGGACTAGTGATTTTGATGATGACAAAGATCGCGTATTGATTAAGGCCGATGGCGCATTAACTTACTTCGCATCCGATACTGCTTATTACGTTGACAAACGCAATCGTGGTTACGACCTATGTATCTATTTATTGGGTGCGGACCACCATGGGTATGTTAACCGACTTCGCGCAGTTGCAGCTTGTGCTGGCGATAATCCAGATGAAAACATTCAGATCTTGATTGGGCAGATGGTGAAGATGCTCAAGAATGGCGAAGAAGTTCGATTATCAAAACGCGCTGGCAACATCATTACGCTAGAAGATCTTGTTGATGAAGTGGGCGTTGATGCAGCGCGCTACTCACTGATTCGCTACCCAGTCGAGTCACCACTAGTTCTTGATCTTGATTTATTGGTATCAAGCACCAATGACAACCCGGTTTATTACGTGCAATACGCACATGCGCGAATTGCCTCGGTTGTGAGAAATGCAGCTGAACTTGGATTGATCCCAGCAAACACTTCTGATTGGGATCCAGCAACCTTTGATCCATCACAGCTAACCGATGATCGGGAAGGTGCCTTGCTTGGTCTTTTGGCTGATTACCCACGCGTGGTCGCATCAGCTGCTGAACTTCGGGAGCCACATCGAATCGCTCGCTACATAGAAGAAGTAGCAACCAGTTACCACTCGTTTTACGCTGCCTGCCGAGTTCTGCCACAGGGTGACGAACCAGTTACTGAATTGAACATTGCAAGGCTTTGGCTATGTGCTGCAACGCGTCAGGTGATTTTCAACGGTCTTGAATTGCTGGGTGTTAGCGCACCCGACAGGATGTAACCATGGCTTCGGATTTAAACCCATTGATATGGCCTGCTTCTGCGACCCGAAATAGCCAG
>JBIIZV010000157.1:0-2895 GCA_044346095.1 Candidatus Nanopelagicales bacterium | reverse complement strand
CTTTTAGTTACAAAATTAATTATGCAACCATTTAGTTGCATAATTATCTTAATTAGGAGTCAGCGTTGCCTCGTCGCTTGTTAACCCTCTCAATCCTTAGCTTCTCGATTCTTCTGTCTGGTTGCGCAAGTGAAACCGCTTCCACGCCGACAGGTTCTAGCAGCGCAGCAGGCGAAGCCGGATCTATCACTCTGTATTCCGGTAGATCAGAAGAGTTAATTGCACCGCTGCTTGAGACCTTTACAGCGGAAACTGGCATTGAAGTTAGCGTTCGCTATGGCGAATCATCGGAGATGGCAGCCACAATTCTTGAAGAAGGCGCTAACACCAAAGCAGATGTGTTTCTTTCCCAAGACGCTGGAGCACTAGGCGCCGTTAGCCGCGAGGCAAAAACTTACCCGATCCCTGAGGATGTTTTGAGTTTGGTGCCAACTGAATATCGTGCCAAAGATGGATCATGGGTCGGCGTTTCTGGACGAGCTCGAGTCTTGGCTTACAACCCAGAACTTGTAACTGATGTTCCAAAGTCAGTTTTTGATCTGGCTGATCCAGGTTGGAAAGGTCGTATTGCTATTGCGCCAACGAATGCCTCCTTCCAGTCCTTTGTAACTGGTATGCGTGTTACTGAAGGTGATGAAAGAACTGCAGAGTTTTTGGCATCGATGAAAGAAAATGCAGTCTTCTATGAAAAGAACAGTCAGATTCTTGATGCAGTAGAAAATGGCGAAGTCGCTGCTGGCTTACTGAATCACTATTACTGGTTTGAAAAAGCTGCTGAAGTTGGTTCAGAGAACATGAACTCAAAGATCAGTTGGTTTGCAGATGGTGATGCCGGAAACTTAGTGAACGTTGCCGGAGTCTCACTTCTTTCAGAAAATCCAAATGCCTTAGTTTTTGCAAAGTGGCTATTGGGTGACACCGCACAAAAGTATTTCCTCGAAAACACCTTTGAGTATTCAATGACCTCAGACATTGCACCAGATCCAACCTTGCCAAAACTAAGTGAAATCAATGGTCCCAAGATTGACCTGTCTGACCTTTCTTCACTCGAACAAACTCTGCAATTGCTTTCCGAAGCAGGTCTAATCTGACACCTCGCTCAAACCAGAAGCCACCACTACAAATTTCGGTAGTGGTGGCATTTGGTGTTTTTGTTTCAGTTTTACCGCTGTTCTACATCCTGTTACGTACGGCACAAATTGGTGTTTCAGAGTTAATAGAGAATCTGTTTCGAGCCAGAACTCTTGAGCTGATTTACAACTCACTCTCACTAACGCTTGTCGTTTGTATTACTGCAATGACCGTTGGAACTGCACAAGCCTGGTTGAGTTTTCGATCTGATTTAGCTTTCCGCAGATTCTTTCAAGTTGTTGCAATCCTTCCCTTGGCAATGCCTTCCTATGTGTTGGCTTACGCGTGGCTTTCGGTGGCTTCGGGAATAAACGGATTTATTGGATCTTGGCTGGTACTGAGTATTAGTACATCACCATATGTTTTCCTTGCAGTTTCTGCTGCATTTAACCGACATAGCGGATCCGGCGAAGAAGTTGCTAGAACTCTTGGCAGAAGTCAGTTGAGTGTTGCCAGAACCATCACGTGGCCGGCGATTCGAAGTTCGGTATTTGGCTCTGGACTACTCGTAGCGCTCTATACCCTGAGTGACTTCGGGGCTGTCTCCTTAATGCGATTCGATACCTTTACTCGGGCTATATACAACGCCTACCGAGCAAGCTTCGATAGAAACTCAGCAGCAGCCCTGGCACTAGTTCTAGTTGTGCTAACTCTTCTTTTGATCCGCATTGAAAGTCGCTCAAGTTCCTTGAAGGCCACCAAATCATCCAGTCAATATCGTGCGATGCAAACCAAGCTTGGTAAGTGGCAGGCCGGAGCACAAGCTCTGCTGTTTTCCTGGTTTGTAATTGGAGTTTTGATTCCAATTGTCAGCATCATTTACTGGACTGTGGTTGGTCAGTCACAATCAAATTTGGGTGAGATCTCTCGAGCTTTTGTTAACACAGTCGGATACGGGTTTGCTGGTGGATTGACCGTGGCATTTGTTGGGCTAGCTGTTGCAATCTTGGTTGTTAGGTACAGAAGTCGATACTCAATGAATGTTGAGAAAACGATCCTGATTACTCATGCCCTTCCTGGCGTAGTGGTTGCGCTCTCATTTGTTTTCTTGGTGAATCAATCAGTGCCAAGTCTCTACCAAACGAGTGCGCTGGTGCTGCTTGCTTATCTAGCCCTATTCCTTCCCAATGCAGTTGCGGTACTTAAGGTGCCAATTTCACAAGTTCCAACTGGCATTGAGGAGGTCTCAAGAACACTAGGAAATTCACAATTTCAAACTTTGCGAAGAGCTGTGATTCCGGCAGCCGCTCCAGGTATTTTGAGTGCCACAGCTTTTGTTGGACTTACTGTTATCAAAGAGTTGCCAGCGACTCTAATTCTTCGTCCGACCGGAATTGAAACCCTTGCCACTCGCCTATGGTCAGCTACTTCGGTAAGTGCTTTTAGTGCCGCTGCCCCATATGCGTTGCTTTTGATACTCGTAGCAGGAATCCCTGCGTTGTTCGTTAATCGTGAAATCCGGGCCACTCAAAATCGAAGTAGCCTAGTAGCAGAAGAAGTTAACTATCAGGACAGCGAGGTGAGATAAATGTCAGAAAAAGTGCGACTAGAGAATGTTTCTAAGTCTTTTGGCAATGTGTCCGTACTTCATGATGTCTCATTTACTGTCAAAGATGGCTCACTCTTAACAATTCTGGGCGCCTCAGGTGGTGGCAAAACAACACTTCTGCGCTTGATAGCTGGCTTTGATGCAGTGGATTCAGGTTCAATCATTATGAACGGGCGAGAAGTTTCTTCGGATTCGTTATCGCTTCCACCTGAAAA
>JBIIZV010000156.1:0-2909 GCA_044346095.1 Candidatus Nanopelagicales bacterium | reverse complement strand
TGGCCCTGCGTCATCTCGATAAATCGCAATAATCAATTCTTGACCACCAGATGTAGTCGCTTTCACGGCTAATTTTCTAATCACTTCGACATCTAGTTGCATACCTCTGGTCATTATGGTGACACCGGCGGCTGAAACATCTTTGAGATTTGCAACTAGTTGCTTTTCCGAAAACTTGAAATGCGATTCGATTTTCAAAACACTCGCCAAGCTTGGCGATTGATTTGCCAGCTTGGACACTGCGTCGGCGTCATCTGATGTCAACCAAGCTATATGTTCATTTACTAAGCCACCGTTGCATAGCGAGGCGACTGCATCAAGTGCACTGGCACGAATCAATGCTGGATCGGGAACGACCAAGTAGTTACCAAGTGGCGCAGTAGCAGTAGCTGAATCTCCAATGACTTCAATGTCTAAATCTTTTTCAGAATCAATCAAAACTGCAGCGCGTAGGCCCGTGCCAGAACTACTCAAGAAACATTCAACCAAGTCACCATCAGAACTGATCCAGCGCGCATCCCAATCTGCAAGATCGGACTTATCAATTCCAGGCGCAACTTTTGCCAGTACTGGGTGAGTAGTTGCAATCTCATTAATCTTTTCCCAACTAGGAGACCATTGCGAGGGATCAAAGATTCGCTTGGTGTTTCCCATTGAATCTTTTGCAGCATTTGGATCACGACGAGCTGGATCAACGAAGACAACATCCACATCACTAGGTATTACAAAGGCGTTTGCATCGGTGCATTGAACGCTAACGCCAAACTCCTTGAGATTATGCCGGGCATACTCTGCTATTTCTGAATCAATCTCAACACCAGTAACTTGCAATCCAGCACGAGCAAACTCTCGAGCATCAAAACCCAAGCCACAAGTCAGATCCAAAACGTGGGCATTAGTACCAAACTTGCGTGCGATGAAGTGAGCGCGATACTGAGCAACTACCGGTCTAGTAGCTTGACTGATTCCATCCTCGGTCAGCAATAACTCGGCAGCAGATTGCCCCCAGCGCGCTTCTAACCGATGCTGCATCTGGGCTTGACTGAAAGCTTGCGAAATCAAATCGGGAGTTATTTCGGAAAACTGCTTACGGAGTGCCGGGATCGCAGTGAGGGGTGCCGTGTAGCCTCTGGCAGCGTGGATTACTGCCTGTCCTTCGGGGCTTTGTAGCCAAGAAATGCTCACACCCCAATCTAGAGCAGTCCTTGAATTGGTAGGGTTATGAGGTGTTCACGCGCCGAGTGTGACCCCAGGAGGCTTTTAAAAGTGTCGGTAACCTCGCGTGGTTCGCGCCGTTTAGAAGAGGCGCGTGACGAGTTAATTTCACGAGTAGAAAAGTCAATTTCCAAAGACTTAACCTCGGTCGTATCTCGCTACTTTGATTTAGTCGCACCGGAAGATCTTGTAGGAACTGAAGTTCGTGACCTAGAAGGTCTAATCAAGTCACACGTTGCCTTAGGTCAAAGTCGAACACCTGGCATTTCCAAAGTTCAGGCACTTTCGCCAAGCTTGGATGCACAAGGCTGGCAGTCACTCCACAGCGTTGTTCAGGTTGTAACTGATGACATGCCGTTCTTGGTTGATTCCGTCTCAGCTGAAATTTCTCAGCAAGGGCGTTCAATCCGAGTTGTAATCCATCCACGTTTTTGGGTTAAGCGCGATGCACAAGGTGAATTGATTGAAATCTTAGATCGCGATGTTTTGCCAGGTGAGTCTGCGCCAGATGGTGCAATTCAAGAATCTTGGATCAGCGTCGAGATTGATCGCGAATCTGATACAGCAGACTTAGCAACAATTGAATCCAGAATTCAGCAAGTTCTATCTGACGTGCGAGCAACCGTTGAAGATTGGCCAGCAATGCAGGTCAAACTAGATGAAGTTATTTCTGAAATTGAAGCCGCAGCCGGAGTCAGTGACCGAGAGCGCCGAGAAGCAATCGAATTCTTGAGCTGGCTAACGGATAATCACTTCACGTTTATTGGCTATTCCAAATACGCACTTTCTAAGAACGTCTTGGCAAGTGTTACTGGGGCAGGCCTAGGCACGCTTCGGGATGCATCAAGTGGCAGTTACCTAAGTGAAGACGATCAGGATCACTCTTCGATGTCATCGCTAATGATCGTCACAAAAGCCAAGATGCGCTCAACCGTTCATCGTCCGGTTTATTTGGATTACGTTGGCATTCGCCAAGTAGATTCCTCTGGCAAACAAATTGGCGAGCATAGATTTCTAGGCTTGTTCTCATCTGCGGCTTACAACCAGTCGGTAAACAATATTCCAGTTCTTTCGAGCAAGGTTGCAGATGTAACTGCGTCGATGGCATTAGGCCGCGATTCCCATAGCGGTAAAGACTTAATGCAGTTCTTGGAAACATATCCCCGCGATGAAATGTTCCAAATTTCACCAGAGGAATTGGAAGATGTAGCTCGTCGCGTCCTGCAACTTCAAGAGCGACGCCAGGTCCGGGTCTTTACTCGCACTGAAGTTTTCGGGCGCTATGTTTCTGCCTTGGTTTACTTCCCACGCGATCGTTACACCACAGAAGTTCGACTACGTATGGAAGCGATTTTGTTAGCTGCTTACGGCGCAACTTCAATTGATCACACAGCTCGAGTTTCAGAGTCCGTTTTGGCTCGCCTTCATTTTGTAATTCGCAAACCACTTGGCAAAGACATTCCAGACATTGATCTAGAGCAGCTAGAAGTTGATCTTGCCGATGCCACTCGATTCTGGGAAGACGATTTCGCTGAATCACTTGTTGAACAAGTTGGTGAAGAGGATTCTGCAAGACTTCTTCGAACTTGGATTGATTCCTTCCCAGAGTCATTCAAAGAAGATGTGCCGGCAGGCAATGCAGTTTCACACTTAAAGATCATTGAGTCACTTGAGTCGCAAGCACCTGGAGCCAT
>JBIIZV010000187.1:0-2909 GCA_044346095.1 Candidatus Nanopelagicales bacterium | reverse complement strand
GACCGATTCCTGCTCCAGAGCTTTTCCTTTAGAAGTTTTCCTTCGGAGCGCTTCTCGTTAATCTTCTCTCCATAACGGACGCGTCAAACAAGTAGGCCCGCCTTCACCACGATTGATGACATCCGCTTTATAAATGTGAACTTCAACTCCAGCATCACGAAGTAGTTGCGCAGTAATTGGATTGCCCGATGGCATAACGGCTACACCTGGACGAATTGCTAACACGTTGCAAGCAAGTGACATGTACTCTTCGTCGGGTACCGAGATGGTTTTGATTCCACGCTTAGCAAGCTCTTGCAGCAAAGTTACTGGTGCTTCACGTTCGTAGACGACAGCTAGGTCATCACGAATTGGTGAGATAACACTCATGAGGTGCAAGCAATATTCTGGGCCCATTGCATGTGGCATGTGGAAGGAAAGCGCTTCGATTCCTTCGGCAGCAAAAATTTCGCGTAGTTGTTTTTCGCCGGCTTCGTTAGTGCGATAAGTGCGACCGATTGCAACTGTTTTGTTGTCTAACCAAAACATGTCTCCGCCGTCTGCGGTTGCATCGCCAATCAAAACTCCAACTGTTGGCATGCCAAGTGCATTGATATCGCCAGCTAACATTGCAGGTTCTTTGACGCGTGCTTCTTTTGCACCTTGCAACTGAATTACTCCAGTTGGTGTGGTGAAAGCTGGGTCATAAACAAAGCAAGCATCGGCTTGGCCTGGAGCTTCTGGAAGTACATCAACTTCGCAACCAAGTTCACGCAATAACGCAACGAAAGCGGCATGGTCGGTTTGAAGTGCATCAAGATCTAGTTGCTCGGGAGCACCCAGCCAATGCGCCGCTTGGTAATCGGCATCGCGAGTAGGAGGGCGAACCGCCACACGCTTGAGGTTGGCAACTGATGAGGAAACACCGAAATAAGACATGTCCCAATCTTTACGGGCAGTGCCAATTGGCACAAACTCAGATTTTCGCCAAAGGCCATAAAACCAGTTAATCTAAAGGTTCGAGGAGACGTCGCATAGTCCGGTCGAGTGCGCCTCACTGCTAATGAGGTAAGGAGTCAAATCCTTCGGAGGTTCAAATCCTCTCGTCTCCGCCAAAAAATGGCTCCACCCATATGGGTGGGGCCTTTTTTGTTGCGAAGAGTTGTGAGGATTTGGGAGGAGCTTGCGTAAGCAAGCGACGGCTCCTCTCATCTCCGCAGAAAATGAACTACCTACCTGTGAAAGTTTAGGAGGGTGGTTCTTTAAAAACGCATTTCTAATTAAGCTAAAAGAGTAATGACAACAAAGAGAGGAATGCTAAGCCTCCGAGAGATACACCAATCAGGGTAAGCTTGAAATTTGTTGCGCTTAAGTCATTAGCGACCTGTCGGCGAATTGCCATGAGTTCGCTCAGGGTTTCAATCGCAATCTCCCGATCGGTCAGGCTGTCCAAGGAAAAAGTATCGACTTCAATTGCGGAGTCACTTTCGTCCCATAAGGAATCAACAAGTGCCAACACTTCTGCGGTCGTATCGCTATCGACCTCGCCAACCCACTCAGAACCTGACCAATACCTAATATATTCAGGCTTGGAGCGCCAGGCATATATGCCTTCTTCTTTACCTATCATTTCGTTGCTCATAAGAAACAATTTACAACCTAGGACTCTCACGCACTGGATTGGTAAGAAATTGGATCTGATTTTAGATCTAATAAAATCTTGAGATTCTCGAGGGTTTGTTCAGGCTTGCTAATTGCTTCATCTGCGAATAGCGCGAACGACGGCTCCTCTCGTCTAACCAAAAAAGAAGAGCCCCGAATAAATTCGGGGCTCTTCCAAACGAATAGAGATTTCTATCGCGGCCTTGACTCCTAAATATCATTTCACTAAATGGAATTTCGTCAAGTGCATATTCACAACCAAAATAGATCCACAGCCTCAATTTTTCAGTATCCGAAGTAATTCAGTGAGCAGAGAATCTTTGGGGTCGGTGGATATTTCCACGACCTTGCGCCCAACCTAAACCCGCACGTCCGCCGCCGGAAACGGCACACGATCATCGAACTTAACCGACAACCGTCCGGCTGTTCGCCACACTCTGGCAAGTGCATCGGAATCTTCTTCAGTAACCAAGTTGCCCATAACGCGCAGTGCAAGTTTCATAACCGTGCGCGAACGCATTCCTACTGGTCCAGCTTTTGGAAGCAAGCCAGGAACCGTTAGCAAGCCAGCAAGACGTCGAGCGATCGAGAATGCGTAACCGTAATGAGTTCGCAATTCTGCTGGCCATGCAACTGTGAAATCAGTTTCGGTTTCTAACATCTGCGCTGCTAAGCGACCGGTTTCTAATCCGTAATCAATACCTTCACCGTTCAGCGGATTAACACAACCTGCTGCATCGCCGATAAACATGAAGTTCTTGCCAGCGATTCCAGAAACTGCTCCACCCATTGGCAACAAGAATGACCATGGCATCCGAATCTCGCCAGAGAGTTTCCAGTCTTCGCGCTGTTGATCTGCATATGTATTCATCAATGAGCGAAGGTTTACATCAGCCGGTCGCTTATTTGTTGCAAGTGTTCCCACACCAACATTTACTTCACCATTTGCAAGTGGGAAGATCCAGCCGTAACCAGAAAGAATTTCATTCTTCTCGCCGCGCAATTCCAAGTGTGAAGAAATCCATGGATCGTCATGACGCTCACTCTTGATGTAACCGCGAGCGGCAACACCGTAAGCAGTATCGCGATGCCATTCGCGACCAAGTTTGCGACCCAGCTGGGAGCGCGCACCATCAGCAAGGATCACTGAGTTTGCATTGATAGTTACAGTTCCGGTTTCGGTTTTAACAATTACAGATTTAATTGCGCCGGCATCCATAACAACGTCAGTTGCACTGTGACCTTCGAGCACAGTTGCTCCTGCTGCT
>JBIIZV010000155.1:0-2924 GCA_044346095.1 Candidatus Nanopelagicales bacterium | reverse complement strand
GATGCCCACCTTGATACCTGGGATTCATACTTTGGCGAGGACTACACCCATGGCACGCCATTTAGACGTGCCTCAGAAGAAGGTTTGATCGACAAAGAAGGTTCTATGCATGTTGGTATCCGCGGGCCGTTGTATTCAGCCAAAGATCTTGATCAAGATAAGAGTTTGGGTTTTGAGATTTTCTCATCAATTGAATTTGAAGACATCGGTGCTCAGGGTGCGATTGACAAGATTCGCGATCGAGTTCAAAACCGACCAATGTATGTTTCCATCGACATCGATGTCTTAGATCCTTCACATGCACCAGGCACTGGAACCCCAGAAGCCGGTGGCTTAACAAGTCGCGAGTTGCTAAAGGTAATTCGTTCGTTTGGTGACATGAACATTGTTGGTGCAGATGTCGTGGAAGTCGCACCTGCGTATGACCATGCGCAAATGACTGGCATAGCGGCATCGCATGTGATTTATGACTTACTAAGCGTTATGGCTCCGTCTTAACGCTTATCGATTTAGCCTAGGAAAGCGTCGAAGGCTTCGTAACCCGTGGCATTAAGTTGCCATGGATTAGTACGTTCCCAGTTTTGCGCCAAGTCTAGAAGCAAGTCTTCGCGGTAACGTGCAGCAGTTATTTGAATTGCGCCTGGCAACCCGCTGCTCATCACAGGTAACGGCAATGAGATGGCTGGATGTCCCGTGATGTTCTGTAAAGCAGTTGAATAGCTTTCTGGTGGCGAAAGCGCTGCTGGTGAATCTGATGACAATCTGCCATCAGCAAACCATCCAATTTCAGCAACTGTCGGTGTCAGCAAGATTGCATCGCCGGCTAGCAATTCATCCATAACTCGAACGTAGTCAAACCTTCGACGACGAGCTTCGATGTATTCATCCAAGTCCGCGTTCATTCCTTGCGTGAAGAATTCTTGACTGGCTGGATGTAGGAGGTCAAAGTTCTCCACCACCCAGTCTCGGCCCAATGACACCAAGTGTTCCGCAGTAGCCGTAGTGAACCAGTCCAAATCAGGATCGGCAGTTCCAAAAAGCGAGCCTGGCTCGATCCAGTTGATTGGCAACTTGAGTTGCGAACTCAATTCCGAAACGGCGCCGCGAAAAACTTGCTCAAGTTCAGTTGGTAAATCTCCAAAATCTGAAGTTCTAGTTGCGGCATAAATCTTTGTGGGAAGTTGATTCTTAAACTTCAAATAATCAATAGGTGCAATACCAACGCTGCCAATTGGGTCACCTGATGCTGGACCAGAAATCACTGACATAAGGAGGCGTAGGTCATCAACTGTTGTTGCAAACGGACCTTCAGTTGAAAAATCTATCCAGTCTTGTGTTGGCCAGCGACCAATAACTCCGTTTGAAGGCTTCAAGCCAACCAAACCACAGAATGCGGCTGGAATTCGAATTGATCCCCCACCATCAGTTGCCGTAGCAATCGGAACTACTCCCGCACTAACTGCTGCAGCGGAACCACCACTTGAACCCCCTGGTGATAATTCGAGATTCCAAGGATTGTGGGTCACACCAGTTGCGCGATTAGCGGTATAGCCCTCGATTGCAAACTCTGGAAGCGTAGTTTTTCCAACGACGATTGCGCCAGCTGCCTTCAATCTGGCAACAACTGTTCCGTCTGCTGTTTCGGCTGGTGAATCGGCTAGAGCCAAACTGCCTTTACGAGTAGGTAGTCCTACAACGTTTTCTAAATCTTTTACTAAAACTGGAACGCCAGCGAGCGGTCCTGTCCCTGAGTTACTCGCTGCATCCTTAAGCGCAGACTCTGGGCAATGTTGCGCCATGTAGTTAAGGGTCGGATTACTAGATTCGATGTTTTGCAATGCCTTAGTAACTACTTGGGTTGGCGTTACTTGCTTGGCAGTCACGGCGTTTGCAACTCGTGAAATTGGACCAGTCATCTATAGCTCCAAAAGGTATTTGAGATTGACTTTAGTGCACGATTAGCCCGTGTGGATCTGGGCATAATGGAAATATGAAAACAAAGCTTTCGGGAGCCCTAATCGCAGTGTTGGCATTAACGGCCTGCAGCAGTCAAAGTCCAAATGATGCCGTTACCTCAACTAACAATCCCTCACCGAGTGCTTCATATTCTGAATTCCCATCTGAACCATCAGCGACTGTTGTTGCTCTGGCGGCTGAAGTTATCGGCATGACGGAAGAACTAGCTATCCAAACTATCGAGGGCATTAGTAGCGAACAACTCACTGCTCGCGTGGTTCGTCGCGATGATGAAAGCTACGCAGTCACACAGGATTACAGTCTTTCTAGAATCAATCTCGAAATCGACAACGGAGTTGTAACCAAAGCCTCAATCGGATAGTTGTCTTACAAACAAAACAGGTCGCTCAACTGAGCGACCTGTTTTGTTTATTTTGTTTTTACTGAGCGGAAATACCTAGCTTTTGCGCAGAGTTACCTCCGCCACCAGCAGGTACCACTTGGATGTCTACTCCACCCTGTAGTTCCTGACCGCTAGTTCCCCAGGCTTTACCCTTATTGCTGAAGCAGGTTCCAAGAGTGAATCCAAGTTGGAAAACTCTTGGCGATGCTGCCACAGCTGTATCTGCAGTTGCATCCGTAGCAGCTTCAGAGTCACACTTTCCAGGCCCACCGGGTGCACCAAACGCATTTGGTGCGTCTGGTGAATAGGTCATGTTGCCAAGATCCCAGTAACTTCCACCTTCACCATCAAAGGCCAAGCGCTGCGGTACTGCAAACTCCACTGTCAGCTTTGTGTTGTTGGCTAGTGCAATCTTTTGGGCCGTTCCATATGTCGCAGTTCCACCACTGAATGTGAAGTTACTCCAGCTCGCACCATTGTCAATGCTGTATCGCAGCGGTAGCGGATGAGTTACAAAAACAAATCCCATAGTTCCAGCAAACTCATACACATTTCCATCTGCAGT
>JBIIZV010000034.1:0-8065 GCA_044346095.1 Candidatus Nanopelagicales bacterium | reverse complement strand
ACCTCGTGCCAATGCGCTCAATAACTCAGTTGGAACTTCTGGCTCAACCTCAAATTCCAAGCCCCGCATGTCATCAGTCTTTTCATAAATCTGCGCAGTTGATAAACCTTCATCGAAGATTGCAAAAACCCAATGAAAACTGCCACGAGTCATTACCGGCGAAAGCACATCACCGCGGCCGACTCCCAATGAGCAGCCGCCATGGAGCATGAATGGCACATCAGATCCAAGCGTTGCCGCCATGGCATCTAGTTGGTCGCGTGGAATTCCAGCATTCCAATAGGCATCACAAGCGACTAGTGTGGCTGCTGCGTCTGCGCTGCCACCTGCCATGCCGGCTGCAATCGGAATTGATTTATCAATTTGAATGTGAATGTTTGGCTCTTCACCACATGCGCGAGCTACTAGTTCAGCTGCTTTCCAGGCCAAGTTAGTTTCGTCAATTGGAATATGATCTGCAAATTGTCCAAGGCCACTAATGGTTAATGAATCGGCAGCCGAGACTGTGACTTCGTCGTAGATTCCAACGGCCTGAAATATAGTGGCAAGTTCGTGGTATCCGGAAAACTCTCGCGGTCCTACCCCAAGGTAAACATTTACCTTGCCAGGAACTCGAACGGTTACGGATTTGGTCACGGACTTAGATTACTTTCTTGGCACTCTGTGCGATAGCCACAAAATCTTGCAAACTTAACTGTTCGCCGCGTAATCCAGGATCCACGCCAGCATCACGCAGAATGCTTTCTACGTTCTGTGGTGATCCCAATGCGCTACCAAGTGCAGTGCGAAGGGTTTTGCGACGTTGCCCGAACGCTGCATCCACAATCGTGAAAGTTAGTTCGCGTAACTCTGGATCAAATACTCGTTCTTTACGTACCAGTCGAACTAAACCAGAATCCACATTTGGAGCTGGCCAAAACACGTTGCGTCCAACTGAGCCTGCTTTGGTAACTTCGCCATACCAAGCCATCTTGACGCTCGGCACACCATAAATCTTGCTGCCAGGTCCAGCGGCCATGCGATCTGCAACTTCGGCTTGAACCATAACCAGAATTTCTCGTAAGGATGGAAATGTTTCTAGGAAGTGCAATACGACTGGAACTGAAACGTTGTACGGCAAGTTTGCAACTAAGTGAGTTGGCGCAGCAGGTAACTCAGTTATCCGCATTGCATCGGCATTAATGACAGTGAGGTTGTCTATCAAATTTGGTGCGTGCAATGCGATAGTCGCTGGCAATGCGCCAGCTAAAACTGGATCAATCTCGACTGCAAGGACTTTTGCCACGTTTGGAAGTAGCGCCAAAGTAAGCGAGCCAAGTCCGGGACCAATTTCTACAACAATGTCAGATTCACTTACATGTGCTTGCGTGACAATACGTCGAACCGTATTTGGATCAATAACAAAGTTTTGTCCCAATTTTTTTGTGGGAGTTGCGTTTAAGGATGCAGCCAGGGCACGGATCTCAGTTGCACCAAGCAACGTTACTTCGGGGAGTTCAGACATTAAGTGGTTTAGTACCAGTTGCGATCGTAAAAGAAATCGAGAGCATCGCATGGAGTGTCATAACGCTTCTCGATGTAGTCCGCGCCCCACTTAATTTGAGTAACTGGATTAGTTCTCCAGTCATCACCAAAGGTAGCCATCTTGCGACCTGGCAAACTTTGTGGAATTCCATATGCACCAGAAGTTGGGTTCGTGGCTTTGTGATTCCAGTTGCTCTCGCGGAACCACAAAGTTTCTAGACAAGCGAATTGCTTTTCTCCCCAACCAAACTCTTGGTTGATGTAGAGCTTTGCATATTCTTTGTTGCCAGATTTTGTTCCAGTCTTACCTTCAGCTGTTGCCATCGCTACGGCAATGTCAGTTGGATCACCAGTACCGCGAATCACAACAGCTTCGACTGGTTCAGTTGTTACTACGCGACCAATTTCAGTACGAGAAACTTCATTGCCATCAACCAACTTAACTTCGTAAGTGATTTCAGCTAAACCGGTTTCGCCTTTTTGCTTAACGATGTCAGTTCCAGCTGCGATGGTGGCATCTTCCGTAGCAGAGGTGACATATTCAATTTCAGTTTCTTCGGTAATCACATTGTTGCTGATGGTATGTTCTTTGACGTTGTAAGAAACTGTTGAATCAATAACCAGGGCAGCCGCATCGATATACGGGGGCGGTGTCTCTGAGCTGTTTGCAGCAGTAATTCCACCAGTTAGCAAAACTGCGGCACTGGCCACAATTGCTGATCTAAGTGGCACATTATGATTTTTCGGGCGCGCATGACGACCAGGCGCACGATGGCGACCACGTTGTGTCATAACTTCCCCGCTTTGTTTCGGTTAACCAGTCCAACGAATTGGACAGAAACTCCACGTTATCCCGAACCTCCCCCAGTAAGGCAAGTTCAGATTTGTCAAAAAGGTCCAAAAACCCTTGCAGCGTTTGAAAAAAGAAGTTCGCATATTTCTTGCTCAGATTGGCCTCGAACTTCGCATATTGCCCGAACTGTCCATGGGATGTTTGTTGAGGCATTTGCCTGGCCGCGGTTCGGTGCTGGCGTTAAGAATGGTGAATCTGTTTCCACTAGAAGTAAGTGATCTGGGATTTCTAGTAGGGCATCGCGAAGTTGTTGTGCATTCTTGAATGTCACCACACCTGGTATCGACATGTACCAACCAGCTTCGGCGCAAATCTTTGCCATTTGCGCGTCACCCGAGAAGCAATGAAAAACTACGGTCTCTGGTGCGCCATGAGTTTCTAAAGTTTCGATGACATCTTTATGTGCATCTCGATCATGGATTATGACCGGTTTGCCCACTTCCCTAGCAATGTCGATGTGTGCCCGAAACGAAACATGCTGCGCCGCAGCTTGTGATTCTTCAGTCCGGTAATAATCCAAGCCAGTTTCGCCAAGCCCTCGAACTTGTGGCAACTTTGCAAGTTCAGCAATTGCAGTAAGTGAGCTTTCCAAATCGGTGTCGTGTGCTGCAGCATTTGGATGCAAAGCAACAGTTGCCCAAACATCTGGGTGCTCAAGTGCGGTTTGGGCTGCCCACTTGGAACTGGCAACATCGCAGCCAACTTGAATCACTTTTGTGACATTTACTGACTTAGCGGCTGCCATTGCTTCATTAACGTCTGGCAAAACATATTCGTCATCAAAACTGACATCCATATGGCAGTGCGTATCCACGACCGGACCAGCCAATGGCAACGCGAACTTCCCTGCACTCACTCCTATACGTTAGCGAGGAGTGCGTGATCTAGTCTTGTCCCAGGGCAGAAATGGGGTTGCCCAGTTTGATTGCAAGGGCAAATAAGTGATTCGTCGACTTCCAGGGCTTGATGGCTTACGTGGCATCGCAGTATTGGCTGTCATCATCTATCACGCTGATGTTTCCTTGCTCGTCGGTGGTTTTCTCGGCGTAGATGTTTTCTTCGTGTTATCTGGATTCTTGATCACGACATTATTGATTAATGAATTAACCGAGACCAATAGCGTTGATCGCGCGCGTTTCTACATCCGCCGCATTCGTCGCTTGATGCCAGCGCTCTTTCTAGTTTTGTTCTTCAGTGTTTTGGTTTCTGGATTATTCGTATTAGATGCGGCTTATCACGTTCGCCGAGATTTACCTTGGGCCATGACTTTTGTATTGAACTGGTCATACCTATTTTTTGAGCAGTCTTACTTTGTAAACATTTCGCGTCCACCACTGTTACAACATCTATGGTCACTTTCCGTAGAAGAGCAGTTCTATGTAATTTGGCCAATTATGTTGATTGGTCTTTACAAAGTTAAGGTCGGCAACCTAACTCCTCGAGTGAAGATCTTTATTGCCTCCACAGTCCTGGCGATTGCATCTACAGCTTGGATGGTTCATCTCTCAGTTGCAAACGGGTATCCAATTCCAAATGATCCAAGCCGGGTTTACTTTGGAACTGACACTCACGCAATGGGATTGCTTGTTGGTTGTGCCGCGGCCGCACTTTGGCGATCTGAAAGATTGAATGAGCGATTAACTCCTGATCGAGCTGCTGCAATGAATGGTCTTGGACTTTTCAGTATTGCTGGCTTGGCGTACTTCTTTTTGTATGTCAGCGAGCTAAATGAATTTCTTTACCGCGGCGGATTCCTTGTTCTTTCGATCTTGACTGCAATCCTTGTCGTCGTTGCCGCTCACCCAGGTTTGAAGTTTGGTCAGCGCTTAGGTAATCCCGTTCTTAAGTGGTTCGGTGATCGCTCGTACGGAATTTATTTATGGCATTGGCCAATCTTTGTTTTGATGCGCTCGGGCATCGACATTCAATGGCCAGATCCGATCGCCTTTGTTGTGAAGATTGCAATCGTTTTAGTAATTGCCGATTTGTCCTACCGTTTTGTTGAAATGCCAATTCGACAAGGTGCGATCGGTTCCCGCTTGTCAGTTTGGCGAGCAGCTGGTGTGCCACGTCCACAAGCTCGAACCCTGATGACAACAGCAGTAACAGTTGTTGTGTTATCTGCCAGCTTGGTTGGTATGTATCGAGTGCCAGCGCCGGATGCTGGAAACTTAACTGGCATCGGTGGAATTACTGCAATTGATGAAGATCCAGTTGCCGTAGTTGAACCGATAGAAGCGCCAGCGGGCGATCCGTTGATTAATGCTCAGCAAGCAGCCACTGTGCAACAAGAAATTCAGGCCAAGATTCCACCAGTAGTTTTTGGTGACTCAGTAGTACTTGGTGCCCGCGAAAGCCTGAAAGCTGTCATGGGTGAGATTTCTATCGACGCTGCAGTTAGTCGCCAACCTGAAGAGATTGCAGAACGCATTCGTGCTCGACGTGATGAGCGACGACTTGGTCCTGATGTAGTGATCCACATGGGCACTAATGGAATTGTTCAAGAAGAAGACCTAAAGCCAATTCTGGAAGAACTCCGAGATCGCAATCGAGTTGTCGTGGTTAATGTTCGAGTGCCACGCGTTTGGATGAAGCCAACTAACGAAATGATTGGCTCGCTAGTTGGGCAATATCCAAATGTGCGATTGGCCGATTGGAATGCAGTTTCTAAAGGTAAGAAGGGTTACTTTGCACCAGATGGCGTGCATCTAACAAAAACGGGCGCCGAAGTTTTTGGAAACTTAGTTAACGACACACTTCGCAGCCCTTAAGTGGCGAGCACTTAAATTGTTTCTGGCTCTTCAATTCTTGGGAACATTGATTCGCTCTTCGTGATTTTCACACCAGGCTTTAACTGACCCCAAGTAGCTACATCGCTAAATGACGCTCCGATACCTGATTCAGCAGCACCAATGTCACTCCAGAGTGCACTCATACTCTTTGGCATGATCGGCGAATACAGAATCGAAATTGCCCGCAAGGATTCGCAGACTGTGTAAAGAATTGTGGCTAACCGCAGACGACTTTCAGCGTCGTCTTTCTTGGCCAAAGTCCACGGCTCTTGCTCAGTTACATAAAGATTCACAGCATCAATGAATTCCTTAACGGCAACGATTCCGGTCTGGAAATCAAAAGCTCGGATCGAAACATCAGCCTGGGCTGAAGTTTTAACCAATAGATCAGTCAAGACTTTCTCGGCTGCAGTTAGTTCACCTGGTGCTGGCAATAGGCCATCGAAGTTCTTAACAACCATGGCTTGAACTCGGCTAGCTAAGTTGCCTAGGCCGTTCGCAAGCTCTGCGGTGTAGCGCGCAACTAAGTCTTCCCATGAGAATGATCCGTCTTGTCCAAAGATGATTGCCCGCATGAAGTAATAGCGGAAAGCATCTGAACCGATTAGGTCGACAATGCTTTGTGGTGAAATACCAGTGAGCTTGCTCTTACTCATCTTTTCGCCGCCAACTAGCAACCAACCATGTGCAAAGACACATTTCGGAAGTGGCAGATCAGCAGCCATCAACATTGCAGGCCAAATCACGGCGTGAAAACGAAGAATGTCTTTACCAACTAGGTGCACATCAGCTGGCCAAGTTTCGGCAAACTTCTTTGCGCCTTCGCTACCTGGCTCATCGCCTAAACCAACTGCAGTTGCGTAGTTAAGTAGCGCATCGAACCAGACGTAAACAACTTGTGATGGATCCCAAGGAACTTCGATACCCCAGTCAAATGTGGAGCGGGAGATTGATAGATCTTGAAGTCCGGATCGCAAGAACGACATAACTTCGTTGTAAGCAGATTCTGGGCGGATCGCTTGTGGATTAGCTTCGTAGTGCTTGATTAAAGCGTCGGTGTAAGCCGAGAGTTTGAAGAAATAATTGGTTTCACTGATTTGTTCAACTGGCTTGGAGTGAATTGGGCAAAGCTTTTCATTTGCTTCACCGTCGATTAAGTCACCAGGAAGTTTGAATTCTTCACATCCCACACAATAAGGACCTTCGTAAGATCCTTCATAGATGTGACCAGCATCTTTTAGTTGCGATAGAAATCTTTGAACCCGCTGCGTATGACGCTCTTGTGTCGTTCTGATGAAGTCATCATTTGCTGCATCAATCACATCAAGTACTGGCAACCATGCATCAGCAACTAACTTGTCAGCCCAGGCTTGTGGCGCAACGTTATTGGATTCAGCGGTACGTAAAACTTTTTGACCATGCTCGTCAGTTCCCGTCAAGAACCAAACATCTTCACCAGCCATGCGGTGCCAGCGAGTCATGACGTCGCCAGCAACAGTTGTGTATGCGTGTCCGATGTGTGGCGCATCATTTACGTAGTAAATGGGCGTTGTCAGATAAAACGCTTTGTTGCTGGTCATGCGTTAAGTCTAGAGCGAAACTGGATTAACTTTTTCGCTGGCGTTGATCGGCAAGGACCGCGTCGTAGACATCTCGCTTAGGAACGCCAAGCTCTCGCGCCACCGATGCAATGGCATCGCGCTGAGTCTCGCCAACTTCAACCCGAGTAGCAACCAGACCAACCCAATCTTGCGCTGTGGTTTCCGGAAGTGGCTGGGCACCCGAAATCACCAAAGTGATTTCGCCTAGGATTTCGCGATTACTCCACGCAACTAACTCGGACAAAGTGCCACGTACTACTTCTTCGTAAGTCTTAGTAAGTTCGCGACAGATTACAGCTTGTCGATCTGAACCAAATACTGCTTCTATATCAACTAGCGAATCAACTAAGCGATGTGGGGCTTCAAAGAAAACCATGGTCCGTTGTTCATGCAGTAAAGATTCGCAAAGGGTTCGACGTTCGCCGGACTTCCGCGGCAAGAAACCTTCAAAGGAAAATCGATCAACCGGAAGACCACTGACGGCTAGCGCGGCAAGGACTGCTGATGGGCCAGGAATTACCGAGACCTTAACGTTCTGTGCAATTGCTTCTTGCACTAACCGATATCCGGGATCACTCACACTTGGCATGCCCGCATCAGAAATCATGACAACGGTTTCGCCGGAAAGCACGCGTCCAATTAGTTCAGGGCTCTTGGCTTCTTCAACCGCATCGTAAAACGACCAGATCTGTGCCTGGGTTGTGATTCCCAAATCAGATAGCAAGCGATGGGCTCGTCTGGAATCTTCAGCTGCAATTACATTCGCAGTTTCCAGAATTTCCCGCAGTCGTGCTGAGGCATCACCAACGTTTCCAATTGGTGTTGCTGCAAGGAATAGCTGACCTGACATTCCTCTATCATTGCGCAAGTAGCGGATGAGGTGAAATGTCGAAGGCGCTATCTAATTACCAATGTCTTTACTGTTTTTGTTGCCTTTGGCTTCTTGCCTTTTTTAGGCTTTGGTTCTTGAACGGTGATGGTAACAGTGCAGTTTCCAGCCTTTAGGGTCTTTAGCTTTGAGCCCGATTTTGTGCAGACTTTTTTCGACTTTTTCGCAACCGATATAGATACTTTTGCTTTCGCTGAAACAGTTGTTATGCAAGTTTTTGTCGCAAGTGACTTTGCGGTGTGTTTTTTCTTGATGCTAAGCGGTGTTAACGCAGAACTACATCCAACGGCTTGAGTTGGCGAGTCGACGGTTGAATTTGGATTAGGTGCGGTAGTTGATGCGGGTGGAATTAGCGTCCATTGAGCGTAGAGGTTTAAGTCGCTCAAATTAGCGTAGGTAACTCCAG
>JBIIZV010000154.1:0-2934 GCA_044346095.1 Candidatus Nanopelagicales bacterium | reverse complement strand
TGGATCTAAAGCATCACAATCCAAGTCCACGATGACTTTGGCGCCAGTAGGAATCAGGTCAATTACTTGCTGAATGCCGCCGGAAGCAATTTCGCGGGCTGAAACAAACTTCACTCCGTGAGACTTTGCATCTTCGAAATCTTGAGGTCGGGCCGAACCAATTCCACGCTGACCAACTTGAACAAGTCCTTTGATGTGATTCATTTCGAAAGCGCGACGCATTGTGGATGAAAGCCCAAGCTTTTCTCCGTTCACTTCATCTCGGTAATCAATGTGGGCATCGATTTGCACCACAAAGTAATCGCCGTGCTCAGCAAAGCCTTGGATCATCGGAATCGGAATTGAGTCATCGCCACCTATGACAACAGGCACGCCACCCTTAGCCACGATTTGCGAAACTGTCGAGCGAATACGCTCGCGGTTACCGGCTGCATCGGATTCATCGAAATCTAAGTCACCTAGATCGATTGCGTTAACGCCGTTAGGAAAGATAGGTCCACCTAGATCGAAGTCCATGTGGTGAATGTTTGCCTGGTAGCTGCTGATCGCACCACGGATAGCTGCGGGCGCATCCTTGCAGTAAGCCCCGACTGATGGATAGGGCGTGGCACAAGGCGCACCAAAGACTACGGATCCGCCTGACACATCGCTCAGCGTTCCACTCGGAATTCCAATAAAGGTAGAAGTTGTCTGGGAACCCATCATGGTTCCAATACTCTTGCGGGCCATGGTCACTCCTTGCGTCAGTTGGTCTTGTCAGTTTATTAGGCAGTAGTGGGTGACGTATCGGACATGATGCGAGAGAATTCGTCTATGAGTGATCGTGGATATGCAGTTGTAACCGGAGCCAGCAGTGGAATTGGCGCAGCCAGTGCTCGTGCATTAGCTAAAGAAGGCTTTCAAGTAATCGCAGCCGCAAGGCGTACCGACATGCTTGCTGATTTGGCGAAAGAGAATCCGCTGATTACCGCATGGGAATTAGATGTAACTGATCAAGCCAGCGTGGATGCATTGGCTGCCCATCTAGCCGACAAAACTGTAAATGTTTTGGTAGCAAATGCGGGGGGAGCCTTCGATGGCACCACAGTTGCCGATGCAGATGTGGAAAGTTGGATCAAGGCGTATGACGTAAATGTAATTGGCGCATTGCGTTCGATTAAAGCAATCATCCCAGCCTTGATTAAGTCGGGCGAAGGAACCATTGTTCTTATGGGATCAACTGCCGGCCGAATTGTTTATGAAAATGGCGGTAGTTACACCGCTGCTAAACATGCAGTTGCTGCATTGGCTGAAACTCTGAGATTAGAACTTGCCGGAGAGCCAGTTCGAGTTGTTGAGTTAGCGCCAGGAATGGTTAAGACCGATGAGTTCGCAGTAAAGCGATTTGGTGGCGACAAAGAACGTGCCGCAAAGATTTACGAAGGTGTTGCTGAGCCGTTGACCGCAGATGACGTTGCTGAAGCCGTTCGCTGGAGCGTTATGTTGCCGCATCACTTCAACATTGACTTAATGGTGATTCGCCCGTTAGCTCAGGCGGCGCAGCACAAGGTTGTGCGGAAAATTTGAAAACTTGGCAGGTTTGAACGCAATACTCATGCTTATCTCATAATTTAACGCCATTACCCATGAATTGATCTGCTGCAGAATTAGCTCCAAATGCATCAAATGCGCCAAGTAAACGAGATTTGCGACCAACAATAAATGGTCAAAAACTTGATCAGATAAGCAACGAACAGGTGTAAATGAAATGAACTTCAAATTAGTGATGTAAATATGCAACATTGTTCTAAGCGTACAATCGTCTCTGAGATGCTTACTTTCTGCCGATTTTTCCACTAAATTGAGAATGTTAATCAGAGTAGATGATTGATGTCACAAACTCCATGTATTCCTAGAAGCCAATAAGGAGCCCAAAAAATGTCTCAACTAATTCAACAAGTGCCACTTGTTCGGTACACCAAGGCATTAAATCTATGGTTAGCATTTCTTGCATTACTTGTAGTTTTATGCATTTTCGGTGCCTTAATTTTTGGAACCGATTTTTTGATTGGAATTATCATGATTTCTCCGATGATAATTATTGTAATTTTGATTACAGTAATACACATTAAAACTCGGAAGAATTCATATTTTGATGTCTACTCTGATCGAGTTCAGTTGAGGACGAAATTTATTAGAGAGCACGTCCGCAGAATCGAGGCGTCTAAGATTGAAGCCGTTGATGTTGGCGATACACTTTTGGGAAAGAAGAGTTATGGTGGTGTTCTGATTACTGGATCAGGTGGCACTAAGATTCTTGCAAAGCCAGTTCCAAATCAGCACGAAATAGTCGAACTAGTCCGCGGAATCGCGAGCGCTCCTCAAGCTAAAAGTGACGCAAGCGCAAGTGGATCTGATCTAGCTGCGCAAATTCGAGAATTACAAGATTTGCGTGACGCGGGGATACTTAGTGAAAAAGAATTTGCAAGTGCTAAGGGCAAACTTCTAAATAGTTGATTTGTGGTAGGAAGACTTTTGAATCTGAAATTTGTGTAAATGGATTTGTAATAGAAACGAATACTGCTTTTAACCAATAAGTCCCCGATATCCGGGGCTATATAGATTTGATGGAGTTCCGGAAGCCGTCGCAGCGATGGTATGGAGGTGTTTGCGAACTTCGTTCGCTTCAACCTCCATACTGCGTTCGGATACATAAGCGAATCCCAGATCTTGCTGGACTTTCAGTCCAGCACCAAATGAAAAACGACGTAACCTTCGATGCAAGCATCGCGGTACGTCGCTTATTCATTTGCATGCTCACCTAGGTGAGCATGATCTGTGATGCGCTTTTGCATCACTCTCTTGTGGTGGAGGTGCCGGGAATCGAACCCGGGTCCTTAGGTGAAGATTTGGTTATTCTCCGAGCGCAGTTTGCATTAGCTTTTCTCTGCCCCG
>JBIIZV010000183.1:0-2936 GCA_044346095.1 Candidatus Nanopelagicales bacterium | reverse complement strand
TACCGGTGTATCACTTCAGCAGATCCGAACCGCAGTAGAACATCTACGCGCCCGCGGAACTACAGATTTAACCCAGGTAACCCTGATGAGCGATGGCGTGAGTGTGTACGAATGCACTTCGCCAGATGAGGTCATTGACTTACTTGCAGGTGGCCAGGGCGTGTTCGGCATCGCAATCGGCCGAGTATGGCAGGAAATTGAAGGCTCACTTTCTCAGCTGCCAAGCGATCAGTCAGAATATGCAGTTAGCGATTCGGACATCTCGGATGTAGCTGCCGGCAACGATGAGCTTTCCATGCGTCGTCGCGCTCGCGTAGCAGGCGAATAGCTCAACATTTTCGTCGGATGGGTAGTAGCATTTAACTGCTATCGATTCCGTGTGGGAGAGAGCGCACAGCCAGTGCGCCGCCGAAGGGGCAATGCTCCCCAGAACCTCTCAGGCGCAAGGACCACTTGGAATCAGCAACTCTGAAGTATCCATGACAGAGGGGGAGGACCGGTAACGGTCTATCCGTCTATTGTCTTTGAGGTACAAAATGTCAGTGCAAGCACAGCAAGATTCATACGCACAGTTTGCAGATCGTCACATTGGTCCAAACAACTCAGATTTGGGCAAGATTCTTAACTTCATCGGTTACAGCTCGCTAGATGCTTTGAGCAAAGATGCAGTTCCAACGAATATTCAAAACCCAGCACCGCTTGCACTTGCTGATGGTGCTTCCGAGGCAGAAGTACTAACCGAACTCCGCATGTTTGCAAACGCAAACGAAGTACTGACTTCGATGATTGGTCTGGGTTACTACGGAACTCACACACCAGGTGTGATCTTGCGCAACATCACAGAGAACCCAGCTTGGTACACCGCTTACACGCCGTACCAGCCAGAAATTTCACAAGGCCGCCTAGAAGCCTTGATCAACTTCCAAACAATGGTTACCGATTTAGCTGGCTTAGACATTGCAAGTGCATCACTGCTTGATGAGTCAACTGCGGCGGCTGAAGCAATGACACTCATGCGCCGTACCTCAAAGAGCGAATCGAATGTATTTGCAGTGGATGCTGACACTCATCCGCAGACACTTTCAGTTCTTGCAACTCGTGCTGAACCAATTGGAATTGAACTAGCACTAATTGACGTTGACTCACAAGAGCTTCCAGAGTGCTTTGGTGCACTCTTAAGTTACCCAGGTAGCAGTGGCAAGATTCGCAACATTGAAGCAAGTATCAGTGCAGCTCACAGTCGCGACATCTTGGTGGGAGTGGTTACAGATCTACTCGCACTCACACTTCTAAAGTCACCAGGTGAACTTGGTGCGGACATTGTGGTTGGATCATCGCAGCGCTTTGGTGTGCCAATGGGATTCGGTGGACCACACGCCGGATTTATGGCAGTGCGAAATGGTTTAGAACGATCATTGCCAGGCCGTCTAGTGGGCGTAAGCGTTGACGCAGATGGTCACACTGCTTACCGACTGGCTTTACAGACTCGCGAACAGCACATCCGTCGCGACAAGGCAACGAGCAACATTTGTACTGCTCAAGTTCTTTTAGCCGTTATGGCGTCCATGTACGCGGTTTACCACGGCCCTGATGGTCTGGCTCGAATCGCAACTAACGTTCACCGTCGCGCTACTGCCTTGGCACAAGGTCTGGCAGCAGGGGGAGTAGCGGTTAGCGAAGGCTTCTTCGACACAATTCGGGTATCAGTACCCGGTAAAGCCCGTTCTGTAGTTGGAGCAGCACGCACCCGAGGCATCACGGTTTGGGAGATCGATAGCGACACCATTTCGCTAAGTGTGGATGAAACCACTACTGAAGAAACAGTTGAACAGGTTTGGACTGCATTTCAAGAAGCAGTTGGTGGTTCATTCCCAACAAAGTATTCAGAAGTTCTTGAAGTTGAAGCACTGCCAGCTGATTTAATTCGAACCTCCGCCTATCTCGAGCATCCGGTATTTAACTCGTACCACAGTGAAACTGAGATGCTTCGTTACATTCGTAGATTGTCTGACAAGGACATCGCACTAGATCGCTCGATGATCCCACTTGGCTCCTGCACCATGAAGCTAAATGGCACAACTGAAATGGAATCAATTACCTGGCCTGAGTTCGCTGGCATTCATCCATTCGCGCCACTGGACAGTGTCAACGGTTACTTAACTATGATTCGCCAGCTCGAAGATTGGTTAGTTGAAGTCACTGGCTATGACGCAGTGTCTTTGCAACCCAACGCTGGTTCGCAAGGGGAGTTCGCTGGGTTGTTAGCTATTCGTGGTTACCACAAGTCACGTGGTGACGAACAGCGCAAGGTTTGTTTGATTCCAAGTTCGGCACACGGTACCAATGCTGCGTCTGCAGTTATGGCCGGTATGCGAGTCGTTGTTGTTGGTTGCGATGACTTCGGCAACGTCGACATGGATGACTTGAAGCACAAGATTATGGAGAACGCTGACGAGCTAGCAGCCTTGATGATCACATACCCATCGACTCACGGTGTGTATGAAGCAACTGTCTCTGACATCTGCGCAATGATTCACGATGCTGGCGGTCAGGTTTATGTCGACGGTGCGAACCTAAACGCGCTTGTTGGTTTAGCTAAGCCAGGTAAGTTCGGTGCTGATGTTTCGCACTTGAACTTACACAAGACATTTGCAATTCCTCACGGTGGTGGCGGACCAGGTGTTGGTCCGGTTGGTGTGCGCGCACACCTGGCACCGTTCTTACCCTCACATCCACTTCGTCCAGAGGCTGGTCCAACTGCACGCGGGTATGCCGATGGTGGGGTAGGAGCAGTCAGTGGTGCACCTTGGGGTAGCGCAGGCATCTTGCCAATTCCATGGTCATACATTCGCCTAATGGGTGGGGAAGGCCTAACCAAGGCAACTCAGGTTGCTGTAGCTTCGGCAAATTACATTGCAAAGCATTTGGGTGATGAT
>JBIIZV010000153.1:0-2942 GCA_044346095.1 Candidatus Nanopelagicales bacterium | reverse complement strand
TTCTGAGTCATACTCAGTAAGACCTAATGCCAGAGCTGCAACTGTTGTTACCGATCCAGCAAGGCCTATCAAACTTTTTGCTTCCGCGATTGGAACGGCTTGGTAGGCCTGGTCGATTGCAGCATCAATGTCTGCAGTAGCTGCTGCGATTTGTTCTGGAGTTGCTGGGTCGCCAACTAAGTGACGTTCAGTCATGCGAACACAGCCAACATTTGTGCTGATAGCAGCTGTTGGTTTGGTTGTGCCCAGTACAAACTCAGTTGAACCGCCGCCGATGTCGACAACTAAGTAAGGCGCTATCGGTGCCGGATCGAAATTCAAAAGATCTGCCGTTGCTCCCAAGAAGGAAAGTGCAGCCTCTTCGTCACCGCTAATGATGTCTGGCTCAATTCCTAATCGAGCAAGGATGCCATCCACAAACTCACCACGATTTGAAACATCTCGGCTTGCACTCGTTGCTACAAATCGAACTAGTTCAGGTTTGTGCTCTGCGATCAATTCTGCATAAGTATCAAGTGCTGCAAAAGTTCTAGCTAATGCGGCTTGCGAGAATTCTCCAGTTTTGTCTACGCCTTCGCCTAAGCGAACGATAACCATAGTTCGAACGACATCAGTGAGTTTTCCGTTTTGGATATCTGCAATCAAAAGTCGAATCGAATTTGTACCGCAATCAATTGCTGCCACTCTCAATGTCATCACCTCCACATGGTCCGGTCTGTCCCCAGTCTTTCAACATAGCCAGTGCCATGTCACCAAGTGGATTAACGCCTGGTCCTGCTGCTAGCGAGTGACCAATAAGCACGTGTAGGCACTTCACACGAGTTGGCATGCCGCCAGCGCTAATTCCGGCAATCTCTTCTACGTGCTCGATAGCTTCACGTTCTGCCAAATAGATTTCGTGTGCTGCTTCATACTTCGCAGCAAGCTCTGGATCAGCTGCGATTGCATCAGCAAGTTCTTTCATCACGCCGTTTGCTTCTAACGTGCCAATTGCACCTGTGGCTTTCGGGCAAGTCATGTAATACAGCGTTGGAAATGGTGTGCCATCGTCTAAACGAGGTGAAGTCTTTAATACGTCAGGTTGTCCGCAGGAACAGCGATGCGCAACTTCAATCACACTTCTAGGATCGCGCCCAAGTTGGGCACGTACTGCTGCGAAATCTTCTGGGGTCAGCATTTGCTATTGCGGCAGATCGTCAGATTGCACAACTAATGGATCATCAGCTGGTGGTGGATTGTCGGCAAGTTTGGTGCTGGTCCAAAGCTTTGTGTACCAAGCGGAGTCATCGTTCGGCACAAGTGCTCCTGGAACGCCAGTAATTGAAGTTGTGGTTTCTTCATCAAGTACTACAAAGCCAATCTCGCCTGGGAATACGTAGTTCAAACGCTCTCGAGCAATAGCTTGTAGATAAGCCGGATCCGAAAGTCTTGCCTGGCGATTGTTCAATTCATCAATCTTGGCCTGCTGCGAAACAACTTGTTGCTCTAAGTCTCTAATCTCGCGTCGCTCTTGAATCAATGCGCGAAGTGGAACTGCCAAAGTCAGCATGACGAAAACGCCCGCAAGAATCATCGCAATTGCGCGGGCGTTTATTCTCGGAGAAGATGCCACGTCTTAATTGTGCCGTGCTTAGCCCTTGAAACGAGGGAATGCACTGCGTCCGGCGTATCGTGCCGTTTCATCAAGATCTTCTTCAATGCGCAGTAACTGGTTGTACTTAGCTACGCGATCAGATCGAGCTGGTGCACCACTCTTGATTTGGCCACAGTTAAATGCCACGGCTAGGTCAGCAATTGTGGTGTCTTCGGTTTCACCTGAACGGTGGCTCATCATTGTGGCAAAGCCAGCTCGATGTGCCATTTCAACTGACTCTGCAGTTTCAGTCAAGGAACCGATTTGGTTTACCTTAACCAGCAAAGCATTCGCAGACTTAAGTTCAATACCCTTTGCAATGCGCTCAGTATTTGTCACGTAGTGATCGTCGCCCACAATCTGAATCTGATCACCCATTGCGGAAGTGAAATGCACCCAGGAATCCCAGTCATCTTCAGCAAGTGGATCTTCGATTGAAACGATTGGGAAATCTTTTGCTAGCTGAGCATAAAGTTCAATCATTTGTTCAGTTGATCGAGCAGTACCTTCAACGTGGTAGCTTCCGTCCTTGAAGAATTCAGTTGCTGCAACATCCATAGCGAGGGCAACGTCCGCACCTAACTTAAATCCAGCTTTTGTAATTGCTTCCGAAATCAATTCAAGGGCAGCACGGTTGCTTGGCAAGTTTGGTGCAAAGCCACCTTCATCACCCAAGCCAGTTGAAAGCCCATTTGATTTCAGAACGCTCTTCAGTGAGTGATAAACCTCAGCACCCATTCTTAGGGCGTCATGAAATGAATCTGCGCCAATTGGAGCAATCATGAATTCTTGGAAATCAACATCGCTGTCAGCATGTGCGCCACCATTAATGATGTTCATCATTGGAACTGGAAGTACGTGTGCGTTTGGTCCACCGATGTAGCGATACAAAGGTAGGCCAGCAGACTGAGCTGCTGCTTTGGCAACTGCCATAGATACGCCGAGGATGGCATTCGCACCTAAGCGAGCCTTATTTGGTGTGCCATCTAGGGCAATCATGGTGTCGTCAATAAATCTCTGGTCTGTTGCGTCAAATCCAATGACTGCTGGCATGATTTCATCTTCAACAGCAATGACTGCCTGGATTACGCCTTTACCTAGGTAACGCTCGTCACCATCGCGCAATTCAACTGCTTCGAATGCACCAGTTGATGCACCGGATGGGACAGCAGCACGACCAACACTGTCATCGTCAAGAGTGACTTCAACTTCAACCGTTGGATTGCCACGGGAATCTAAAATCTCACGGGCTCTAACATCAGAAATACTTGACACAGGATGACTCCAATAATTTCAAAGTGGGACTGCG
>JBIIZV010000152.1:0-2950 GCA_044346095.1 Candidatus Nanopelagicales bacterium | reverse complement strand
TCGAGCCACTCGATCATCATGAGTCTTGCGTGAACCCATGGCACCGATGTAGGCAGCCTTTGTTTTTAGGGCCTCGATCACAACAGGTACGTCGAACTTTGGATCATGCGTCAAAATGCAGATAACTGTTCGAGAATCAATTTCTTGGGTAGCCAACCAACGGTGTGGCCAATCATTTATAACTTCATCAGCGTCAGGGAAGCGCTTCTTGGTTGCAAATACTTCACGAGCATCACAAACCGTTACGTGGAATCCTAAAAACTTTCCGGCCTTGGCAACAGCTGCAGCAAAATCGATAGCGCCGAACACGAGCATGCGAGGCTTTGGTGCAAAGGTTGAAACGAAAATCTCTAGATCACCCTCGAGACGTTCGCCATCTGATCCGTAATGCAAGAAGCCCGTAGTTCCAGATTCCAAAAGTCCAAGTACATCGGCGCCAACTGCAGAGTTAAGGCGGTCACTGCCCAAGTCACCAGCCGTGCGATCTGGCCAAACAACCAAGTGCTTACCCACATGAGCGGTGCCATTCACAACCGTTGCAACAGCAACTGGTTGATCTGCTTGAACGCTGGCGTAAAGATCAGGAAGTTCTGGCCAGGTTTCTGTTGAAATTTGCTCCACGAAGACTTCAAGGATTCCGCCACAAGTTAGACCAACTGCGAACGCGTCATCATTGCTAATTCCATACTTTTCAAACTGGGGAACACCGTCTGCAATTACTTCGCCAGCCATTTCATAAACAGCGCCTTCAATGCAACCGCCACTAACTGAGCCAACTGCTTCACCTGCTGCGTTAACCAGCATCGAGGCTCCAGCAGGACGTGGGGCTGATCGCCAAGTGCGAACCACAGTTGCCATAGCTGTTGTATCGCCTGAGTTGTAGGCGGCGATTAAATCGTCAAGTACTTCTTTCAAGGTGCTGTCCTATGTTTAAGGCGAATAACTAGACCTGATACTAAATGGTGATTTGTCTGCTTTGAATAACCCTAAGGCAGATTGAGCCACGGCACTATCTGACTAGCATCCGCCCCACCAGGTGGCAGGACTGCGTAGCCATCAGCCTTCACAAACCCTCGCAACATAGATGAATCTAAGTGCTCAAGTGGTGTCGCAATATTTGACTCAATGGAACACAGTGCGAGGCGAACTTCTCGAGCGGGACCTTTAAGGCCTGTGCTCATTTGGCAAGTTTCAAGTTCAGGTAGTGGTTGTCCATTGGCACCCGCAATAAATGGAACGGCCAAACTCAGTAAGCCAATCACTGCTGATTGCGGATTGCCAGGTAAGCCGATTAAGTGTTGAGCGCCGATCTTTGCCATCAACTGGTGGTAGCCAGGTCTAACCAATACGGCATCAATAATGAAGCTGCCACCAGCGTCAACGATTGCGTTATGTAAGTGGTCGACTGGACCGGCAGCAGTTCCACCAGTAGTCACTATCAAATCTGCTTTTGATTTTGAGATTGCCTCGAAGTGATCTTTAAGAGTGTCTGCCACGAGCTTTACTTCGTTTAACTCAGCCCCGATGTAGTCAATCCAAAGTGGAAGTTGTGGACCAAGTGAGTCTCTGACTTTTCCATCTCGTGATGGCCCAGAACTTAGAAGCTCGTCACCAAAAATCAAAACGTCGATAACAAGTTTCTTAAACACTGTTAACTCATCGTGTCCACCAGCAGCAGCAACACCGATGATCGCAGGCGTAAGTTTTGTTCCTTTTGGAATCAATACGTCGCCAGTCTTTGCCTCGTAACCACTTGGCCTGACGTCGTGAAAGTAGGGAAGTGCACCAGAGTCATCGAGTATTCCAGCAGCACCCTCGATTGCAATTACCTTTTCACCGTCGATGCGACTTTCTTCATCCTTCAGTGACGCAGTTGCGCCATTTGGCATAACTGCGCCGGTTGCAATGTGCACGCATTCTCCAGCAGCAAGAGCTTCAACAAATTCGTGGCCTGCAAGAGCGTCGCCTACTCGCGTCCAAGGACCGGGACCGCTAACTGCCCATCCATCAATTCGGGAAGCAGCAAATGGTGGCATGTCACCTAAGGCAAGAACGTCTTCGGAAAGTACGTGACCTGATGCATCATGCAAAGGCAGGGTCACTGAAGTACTTGGTGAAGCGCTCTGGTGCGCTAACTGCCGCGCTTGCTCCCAGGTGACTTCGAACTCAGGACCGGAACTCATCCCTCTATTGTTCTAGATTTTCACAATGCGAGATGGATAGCGCCTAAAACCCATTGAATGCAGGCTTGCGCTATCGCAATCCGCAAAACCCCCCGATAATAAAGGTATGTCGAATGTCGCTCGGGCTTTTGTGACCACAGATCTGATCTCAGTTTCAGATCTGGCTGCTTTGGTGCGTTCAAATACTTCTGGTGCCGTAGTTACATTTTCCGGTGATGTGCGAGACAACGATCACGGCCGAGAAGTTTTATCCCTTTCATACGAGGCGCATCCATCTGCGCAGGCTCTCCTAGAAAAAGTAGCTGACCAAATTGCAAAACAATATGACGTTTTGAGTGTGGCAGTAGCGCATCGTCATGGTGACATTGCAATCGGGGAAGCAGCATTAGTCGCTGCCGTCGCCGCAAAACACCGCAAAGCGGCATTCGATGCCTGTGGCGCATTAGTTGATGAAGTCAAAGCACAAATTCCTATCTGGAAACATCAGGTTTTTGCAGATGGCACAGATGAATGGGTGAACTGCGCATGAGTAAGTTAATTGACACTTTCGGGCGCGTTCATCGTGACATTCGCGTTTCTTTAACAGACCGTTGTAACTTGCGTTGCACATATTGCATGCCACATGACTTTGCTGCCTGGATGCCAACTGAAGACTTGTTGACCACCGATGAATTGATGACAATTCTTGAAGTTGGAATCGATGCAGGTATTGATGAAGTTCGACTTACTGGTGGCGAACCATTACTTCGTCCAGACATTGTAGAAAT
>JBIIZV010000151.1:0-2951 GCA_044346095.1 Candidatus Nanopelagicales bacterium | reverse complement strand
AGGAATCAATGCAATTGGTTCCTGCTGTGGTTCTACACACGAACACACTGCAGCAATCACTGGAGCTCTCAAGTCCTAAATGACTGAAGCACCTGATCGTGGCGACTTAGGCCCGGGCGAGTTTTATCCGGTTGTAGGAGTTGGACCACATCCATTGCCGTGGCCAACCGAGGAACACTTCGATCCAGAACTCTTAGAGCTTGGCGATCGCAGAAATGTCGTAGACAAGTATCGATATTGGTCTGTTGAAGCAATCGTTGCCGACCTCGATACTTCACGCGCAAAGCTTCACATTGCTATTGAAAATTGGCAGCACGACTTAAACATTGGCTCCGTCGTTAGAACTGCAAACGCATTCAATGTCTCTGCGGTTCACATCGTTGGTAAAAAGGGTTGGAATCGACGCGGCGCAATGGTTACCGATCGCTATCTACATTTAATGCATCATCCAACTGTTGCCGAATTTGTGGAATGGTCAGAGGCTAACCAAGTCCCAATCATTGGTATCGACAACGTCCCTGGTTGCGGCAACATTGAAAATGCAACCTTGCCAGAATCTTGTGTTCTGTATTTTGGTCAAGAAGGCCCAGGGCTTTCGCCAGAAGGAATTGCTGCTTGTTCCCAAATTCTAGGGATTACCCAAAGCGGTTCAACTAGATCAATGAATGCATCAGCTGCTGGAGCCATTGCGATGTATGCCTGGGCCATGCAAAACGTACACGGAAAAACTAACTAACTTTTACCTTCGCGGCTTTTCCATTTGTTGCAAAAACTCCACCGTTTGTCTTGGTGATGATTCGATAAGTTGCTGAGTTATTCCAAGCCGCAACAAATCCAACTACGCCCGTTCCGTCAGAATTAGCGGTGGCAACGGTTCGCCACTTACTTCCACGCTTTACTTGTAGCTGCATTTCTTGACCCACAACTGGTGAGCCGGTCGTACTAGAAACGTTTGCAGTAATTATGGTGTCAGCGCCCTTTGCAACGTTGCCTAACTTAGTAGTCCCAGAAACTCGTAGCTTAGTGAAGCCTTGCGCTTTCAAAGCAGCTCCGATGTTTCTACAAGTCGACTTCTTAAATCCAGGAGTTCCGTTATTTACAAATGTGCTGCACGCAATCATCATTTGCTTTCCAAAATCAAAATAGTTTGAAGTAGCAGTTAGGTTGCTGGTTGCAGCGAATACTAACTGTGACATCCGAATGGTTCCAAGACATTCGCCTGGCGCTTCACACAAGTCATTTTTGGTAACTGAATTTGCATTCGAGCCCAAAGCTTTCACTTTTACTTTTCCAATTTTGCCGCCGTTGGCCAAAAGAAATACCAGTCGATTTACTGGACCGCTGTTGTCATGGCTATCGCCTGGCGCCCACTTCTTATCAATTCTTGAAACCTCTGGATTTCTTAAATCTCGGTATCCACCTGCCTGAGCATCTTCACCCATAGTCCAAGCGGGATCTGCAGCTTCACCTGGCAGAACACTTAGTTGATCCATGGCCTCACCAAAGATATCTGAGATTGCTTCGCTCAATGCGGCCGTCTCAGAATTGTCTGCCATTGCAGAACCAAAAGCCAAAGCAAAAGTCACGCCATGAGCAAGTTCGTGTGCAATTACATCGTCTGCTTTATCAAAACCTTGTCCCAAGAAAATTCCACTGCAAGCTCCGGAATTACATTCTGGTGTTGCCCAAGGAACCCAAAAGGCATTTCCGTACGGGCATGCTCCAGTAGTTCCATTGGTGGCACAAACATTAATGAAGGCGCTGATTCGCGGCGTTGCATCACCGTTAGTTGTTGGCGCAATGTTGCCTAGGAATCTTTCCTCATTAATGTCTTGGCCTAGAACTGATGAGAAATAGTCCCAGGTTCTCCGAATGCCTTGAGCAGCAACTTCAGTACTGGGAACTGATCGACCAAAAGTGCTGGCTCCACAAAGCGGCATTCCTTGCCCACCCGCTGCAATGTTTACATATCTATTGTTATTCACATCCATGGTTACGCCAGGTGGAAGCACGTAACCAGGAGTTGCCACGTCAACTTGCAGATCACATACGAAAGGTTCGGTATTTATTCCACGAATGAATGGCAGTGAGGACAACACGTGGTTGCCATCTTCTGACAGATACGTCATTGAAATAGAAGTCACATCGTTCAAAACAGATGTCGAAGCTCGCCAAGCTAGGTATTGGCCACTTGGAACTTCGTCAACTAATGCGCTATCAACAATTATCAAGTTGATTTCCGAGACAACCACTTGATCAGTTGTAAGTCCAAGGTCTTGGGCTAAATTGAATTTCAATCTTTCGGTTGCTTGGGTTTTACTAATGGATGCTTGGGACTGGCCCGAATAGTCTGAAATTGATTTTGTGTGCGAAAGCAAAGAGCCAACTTTGTTTACCGTGAGTGCTAAGAGTGAGTTTTCAACTTCAATGCCATTGATCGACTGAGTAAATCGAACTGTTGACATTCCCGCAACGCCATCAATTGCTGCACTGGGCTCGAATTGCTTTGGATCGATACCCCATTCGAGCGCATGTTGACTTAGCTGGGCTCTGGCGGCCTTGACTGCATCTCGCTCAACTCGACCAAGTGATTCTGGACTAGTTACGGCTTCTGAACTAAATAAAGAGTCTGCGTTTGGGGTTGAATTTGGTCCGGAAACCGCGCCTGCTGGCGTTGCTCCAACTAGTCCCGCGAATAGCGCGAAGCTGAGCACGAAAAGCCCAGATCGTTTCGCGCTAGGGAAGATTCTCACCTCCCTAATCTATGTCAGCGAATGTGAAGAATTGGCTCACCGAAATCCAAGAACCACCCAAGAATCTAGGGTGCGATAGTCTGTAATTACACACAAATTAGGCCCAAGCACCGGGCAGCTACGAAGGCGAACAAACATGAGCGATTCGATGACTTTGCGACTAGTAGTTGGAATGACGATCACGATCGTCTTATCCGC
>JBIIZV010000150.1:0-2962 GCA_044346095.1 Candidatus Nanopelagicales bacterium | reverse complement strand
AACATCGCTGCCCGCCTGGAAGGCAAATCAAGTTTGGGTCGCCTTGGACTTCTAACTCACTCCACTGCAGGATTTATTGATCCGGGATTTTCTGGTCACGTAACTTTGGAACTAGCAAACGTTGCAACCTTGCCGATTTTGCTTTACCCAGGAATGAAGATTGGCCAAGTCTGCTTCTTCCAAATGACTTCAGACGCGGAGCATCCATATGGATCAAGCGTTTATGGTTCTAGGTATCAAGGTCAGCGTGGACCAACACCTAGCCGATCACATGCAAACTTTCATAGGACGATAATTTCCTAATTACTTTTGTTTTACTCGATCCAAAAGCAAAGTAGCAACATCCACAACTTCAGCTGCAGGTTCGCCGCCGGCTTCTTGACCACGAACTGTTACGGCATCGTTGAGCATCACGGAACAGAATGGGCAAGCAACCGCAATTTTTGTTGCACCAGTTGAAAGAGCTTCATCGCCACGATTCATATTTACGCGAGTGCCGATTGTTTCTTCCATCCACATGCGGCCACCACCAGCACCACAACAGAATGATTTCTCTTTGTTGCGATCCATTTCAACCAAGTTGATACCTGGCATGTTGGTTATCAATTCACGTGGTGGCATGTAGATCTTGTTGTGACGACCTAGGTAGCAAGGGTCGTGGTAGGTAACAGTCTCATCTTCTGGAGTCAACATAGTTAGACGTTCTTCGGTAACAAGTTGATTCAACAAAACGGTGTGGTGAACAACTTCGTAGTCGCCACCTAGCTGTGGGTATTCGCGGGCAATTGTGTTCAAGCAATGTGGGCATGTAACAACAATTCGGCGGGCGCCAATTTCATTGAGTACTTCAACGTTTTGGGCAGCCTGCATTTGATACAAGAATTCATTACCAGCGCGGCGAGCAGGATCTCCGGTACAGGTTTCGCCTTCACCAAGAACCATGAATTCAATACCTGCAGTGTGAAGTAATTCAGCAACAGCCTTAGTGGTGCGCTTTGCGCGATCGTCGTATGCGCCTGCACAGCCAACCCAGAATAGGTATTCAACATCGTCTGGGATCTTGTCTTCGCCATCCATGCCAAAGACGCGAACTGGGAATTCAACTTCTTCAATCCAAGTTAGGCGGCCACTGGTGTTCATGCCCCACGGATTGCCCTTAGTTTCCAAGTTCTTAAACAAACCATTTAGTTCCGCTGGGAACTCGGACTCAACCAAAACTTGGTGGCGGCGAAGATCCATGAAGTGATCAACATGTTCAATATCAACTGGGCACTGCTGAACGCAGGCACCGCAAGATGTGCAAGACCAAAGTGCGTCGTAATCAATAACTGCGCCTTCGCTTGAGCGATGACCCTTGGCGTCATAACCGTCGGTTAATGCGTTTGGATCATCGGAACGTGAGCCAACCATTGGGCGAGCAACTTCAGCCTGGACTGCGGCGCTCATGCCTTCAAGCTTTGAGTCATCGCTTCCCGCAAGAATGTATGGAGCCTTGGCGAATAAGTGATCGCGCAGATCCATGATCATAAGTTTTGGACTTAGTGGCTTACCGGTGTTCCAGGCTGGACACTGATCCTGGCAACGACCACATTCAGTACAACTCAATAGATCTAAGTTGCCTTTCCACGTGAAGTCTTCAATCTTGCCGCGACCAAAGATTGCATCGTCAGCTGGATCTTCAAAATCTAAAACTTCTTTACCTGCGTAAATTGGAAGCAGTGGACCAAGTGCATTAGGGCGACGGCTAAACAAAACGTTTAGCGGAGCAGCACCAATGTGTAAGTGCTTGCTGTGCAGAGCTAGAACAAGGAAGCCAAGAATTACACCGATGTTTAGCCATAGGCCAATCATCTCGATCCATTCATTTGCATGAAGTCCAAGCGGCGCTAGCCAGCCCGCAACTATTTCAGATGCAAAGGCACCGCCGGCCATGAATGGGAAATTGTCTGTGCCAAGTTCAGCACTGACGTTGTATTGCGCACCGCGATACAAAAGTAAAGTCCAAACCACATTGAAGATCATGAAAAGCACGAACCAGGCTGCGCCGGTGTGTGAACCGTAGAAGCGAGATTCGCGACCCATCTTGACTGGATTTCTGACCAAGCGAATTGCAGCGAACATTGCAATGCCAACAAGAACGAAAATCGTAAACAAATCTTCAGCAAAACCTAGAATTGGTGAGCGCCCAATAACCGGGATTGCGAATTCCGAATCAAATAGCGCACCAAAAGCTTCCACAATTGTGAATGCCAGAACAATGAAACCCCAGAAGGCAAGAACGTGAGCGATTCCAGGAATCGTCCAGGCAAGAAGTTTCTTTTGACCAAATACTTCGGTGACTTCAGCTTTCGCGCGAACTCGTTTTTGAGCCGTGCGATCTACCGCTGGCTCGCCACTTTGAACTAGTTGATACAAGAACCAAAGACGCTTAAGTGCTAGGGCGGATAAGACGATCGTGATCGTCATTCCAACTACTAGTCGCAAAGTCATCGAATCGCTCATGTTTGTTCGCCTTCGTAGCTGCCCGGTGCTTGGGCCTAATTTGTGTGTAATTGCAGACTATCGCACCCTAGATTCTTGGGTGGTTCTTGGATTTCGGTGAGCCAATTCTTCACATTCGCTGACATAGATTAGGGAGGTGAGAATCTTCCCTAGCGCGAAACGATCTGGGCTTTTCGTGCTCAGTTTCGCGCTATTCGCGGGACTAATTGGAGCAACGCCAGCAGGCGCGGTTTCCGGACCTAATTCAACCCCTAACTCCGACTCACTGTTTAGCTCTGAGGCCGTTACTAGCCCAGAATCACTAGGTCGCGTTGAGCGAGATGCAGTCAAAGCCGCCAGAGCCCAGCTAAGTCAACATGCGCTCGAATGGGGTATCGATCCAAAGCAATTCTCACCAAGTGCAGCAATTGATGGCGTTTCAGGAATGTCAACAGTTCGATTTACGCAGTCTATCAACGGC
>JBIIZV010000023.1:0-10253 GCA_044346095.1 Candidatus Nanopelagicales bacterium | reverse complement strand
CATCGACACAATCCGAGCAGCAAGTTCGTTCGCACCTGGCTGCACTCTACAAAGTTCCAACTAGTAACTGGGCCCACGTTGCGACCTATCCAATTCCAGATGCCCTGCCTATGATGGCTGCGCCACATGACACAGAACAATCAGTGCGTCTTTCAGACGGTGTTTACATTTGTGGAGATTATCGCCAAGTTTCATCAATCAATGGCGCCTTGGCTAGCGGCCGGCGCGCGGCTGAAGCGCTATTGACTGACGATCTCTAAATCAAACTTCCTGGTTCAAGGACAGTTTCGTTGACTTCCCCATTAACTGATTCAACTCGATAGGCCTTTGCTTTGCTATCTGGAGTATCAACAACCACTTCAATCGGATTCACGCCCTCATAAACGATTGCGGCATGATCATCCGTTGCGTAAGACAGCGGCAAAGTTCCACCCGAAACAAGTGAGTGCAGAAGTGGTCGGCGCTGAGCCTCAGTGTCATAGTGGACACCATTTCCGTATGGCAGGAGCGCTAGACCGTTAGTAACAGTTTCGAGTTTTGGTCCAAAGGAATCGGTTGGTCCACCTACGTGCCAACAAATCGAACCAGCACTTACGCCCCCGAGTACCACTCCTCGTTCCCAAGCATCCTTTGCAGCCACATCAACACCATGTAGTCGCCACAGCGCCAAAAGGTTAGCCACAGATCCACCACCAACCCAAACAATATCGGCACGCCCAAAAGCTTCATCCACTGGAACATTTGGTTGAGTAAATAGCGCCAAGTGTTCAACGTCAACGCCAAGTCCCGAAACCGCCTGATAGCTAGTTGCTAGGTAGCTCGGGTTGTCTCCACTCGCAGTCAGCACAAACAGAACTCGAGGTCGAGTCTTACCTGTTAATTCGAGTGCTCGCTTGAAGATTTGCCCAGGCTTAACCACACCCCAGCGATCGGTTTGAACAAAACCGCCGCTGGAGGCAACTATGTGCTGCTTGGTCAAACTCTTTCAACTTCCAACTTGGCTTCTTCTACAAGTGGGCCTTCGCTCTTGCCTAGCTTGCTTGGCCACCAAATCTTTGCACCAATGTCATACGCAAGTGCCGGCACCAACAGACTTCGAACAATGATTGTGTCAAGCAAGACACCGAAGGCAACTGCGAACCCGAGCTGAGCCAGGAACACAAGCGGCAAAGTACCAAGAACTGCGAACGTTGCGGCCAAAACGACACCCGCGGAAGTAATAACTCCACCGGTTACGGTTAGGCCCTTCAGAATGCCAGGACGGGTACCGAGCTTTATCGCTTCTTCGCGGACTCGAGTCATCAAGAAGATGTTGTAATCGATACCGAGTGCAACCAAGAACACGAACGTGAACAGAATGAACGATCCATCTGCACCTTCGAAGCCAAATAGATACTTGAACACTAAGTGGCTGATACCCAAAGTTGCGCCGAATGAAATAACAGTCGTAATCAGAAGCAGTACTGGGGCAAAAATACTTCGCAGTAGAGCTGCCAGGATTAAGCCAATCACGATCAGCGCCACTGGCAAGATCAGATTTCGATCTCGTTCATTTGTAACCTGAATGTCGTAGTTAACGGCAGTTGTTCCACCAACCAGCGCGGTTTCACTTGCGTTCTGCGCAGCTTCACGAATTTCTGGAATGTAACCTTGCGACTCAACTGAGTCTGCTGGCTTGTCCAAGATAACTTCAATTTGAACTAAGCCATCAACCACGACTGGTGTTGGCTCAGGTCCACCAGGGATGAATGGGGTCGTTGTTTGCTTTACCTCGACAACGCCTTCGGCATCACTCAAGGCCGCCATCAATGCATCTTTATCTGACTCTGGTGCAATAACAATTGTTGGATCTCCCGAACCAGCCGGGAAATGTTCGGAAAGCTTCTCTAGGCCAATTACCGAATCTGGTCGACCGGTAAATGAGTCAGTTGTAGCTAGACCATCTGTCTTTAATTGGGTAGCAAAACCCATAGCAATGATTAAGAATCCACCAGTAATGACCCAAGTAGGTCGTGGCTTGCGGCCAACTAGGCCAGCAACCTTTGACCATAGGCCAGAAAGTTTTTCGTCCTCATCATCATGCATTGGACGCTTTGGCCAAAAGATCCATCGGCCACAAAGTACCAAAATCGCTGGCAGCAATGTGAGCATTACTAATTGCGCTGCTAGAACGCCAATTGCAGCAACAGGGCCGAGCGATCTAACTGACGCTAGATCAGAAAGACCCAAAACCAATAGACCCGCAATAACTGTTAATCCGGATGCAGCGATCGGTTCTACAACGCCCTTCCAGGCAACCACCATTGCACTTACGCGACTCTCGTAGTGATGCAATTCTTCTCGGTAACGTGCAATCAATAAGAGCGCATAGTCCGTCGCAGCACCGATTACCAGAACGAAGAGAATTCCCTGAGATTGGCCGTCAAGATCTAGAACTCCTTCTTTAGCCAATAGGTAAACCACGCCACCTGCTGCAGAAAGTGCGATGACAGAACAGAACAGCGGAATGATCCAAAGAACTGGAGATCGGTAAACAAAAATCAAAATCAAAGCAACCACGGTTAATGTGGTGCGCAACAAATCTTCATCGATTGAACCAAAGCTGCCAAACAAGTCAGCCAAGATTCCACCAATGCCAGTTACGTGCGATTCAAAACCTGGAACTTCTCCGGCAAGCGCTCGGATTGCCTCAACAACTTCAGGTAATGCCGGCTTTTCATTTTCCAGTGGCTCAGCTAACGCATCATTGTCCAACGGAATGGACATCAGAATCGCTTCACCGTCTTGCGATGGAATTGGAATCAACTGCGCACCATCAGCTAAGTAATCGCCAACTGTTGCGTCAGTTCCTGGAACCTTTGCAGTAGCAACTGCAACACCGAACTCACCTACAGCGGCTACGCCCGCAGCATCTGCCGGGCCAGTGAAGATAACTAGCGCAGGAAGTACTGAGGTGTCTTGCGAAGTAAATTTGGTTGCTAGCTCAGAAGCTCTAGTTGACTCTGCCGATGATGGTAGGAACCCAGCATTGTCGTTCTGCTGAACGCTCGACAACTTGCCAAATAGCGGTCCAGATACCCCACTGATCGCAAACCAAGCAATGATTACAGCGATTGCACCCCATAGGATCTTTCGACCCTTGTTTTCGGGCTTTGGTGCTTTGTGTGTCGAATTTTCTGACATGCGAGTGGAGCCTTTGCAGTTAGGTGAATCTAAGTCTTAAGTCTAATTCACGATTAACAATCCGCTAATTTTGCCCCAATGCCCGATTTAGTGGGTGTTTCGGTGACCTAGGCTTAACCCGTGCAACTTGTAATTGATCGGATTGGACTTGGTGGCGATGCCATTGAGTATCAGACTGCGTGGAATCTGCAACGTGATCTGCATCAGAAAGTTGTCACACACGAAACCCCAGACACTGTTTTGCTTCTGGAACACCCTTCGGTTTACACAGCCGGTCGTCGCACTGAAGCATTCGAGCGCCCAGTCGATGGCACGCCAGTTATTGATGTTGATCGCGGCGGGAAAATAACTTGGCATGGCCCAGGCCAACTGATTGGCTATCCAATAGTTCACTTACCCTCCCCGATGGATGTCGTATCTCATGTTCGACGACTTGAAGAAGTTCTGATCGGAGTGTGTTCTGACTTTGACCTAGAGACCTCTCGCATCAAGGGTCGAAGTGGGGTTTGGGTTTTAGATTCCACGGAGGATAGAAAGATTGCGGCTATCGGAGTAAGAGTTGCTCAAGGTGTGACCATGCATGGCTTTGCCCTGAACTGCAGTAATGACTTGAGTTGGTTTGATCGCATTGTGCCGTGTGGAATCCGTGATGCTGGCGTCACCACAATGTCCAAGGAAATTGGTCGCAACATTTCAGTTGACGAAGTTGCGAGTAGTGCTGAACTTCATTTGAATCGAGTTTTCGGACCAATCGCAGAAAGTTTGTCTCGAGACGTGGCTATTGATGCCTAGGGTCATTGCAGTAACTCTGAAGTTAATTGCGGTTTTACTTGCGCCGATTGCGTTGATTGGTTTCGTTGTAGCGCGCCAAGAAGTTACTGGCGATCAGTATGTTGCTGCGCTGGAAATATTTGGGTCGAGTTCGCAACCTGGTGCAATCGAGATTTTTGGCGCAGACATGCAAACCCTGACATCAATACTGAACTTCTTTCAGGCTTGGAGCCTGCCGGCGCTAATCGCAATAGTTGCTTTAGGCATCATCGGATTAGCTTTGAGTAAAGACAAGCTCCGGGCTACTTGGCACATCTTTTTAGGGTTGTTCTTTTCATTTGGACTTTGGGCGGTTTTATTAACTAGGAGCCGTCAAGCCTTTACTGATTTCCTTGGGTCAGAAATATCGGATTTGTCGGCCATTGTGATTGCTGCCTATCTTTCTGAATTGAGTGCCAAGCTACTGAACTTAATTGGATCGCTTGCTCTGTTGTTTGGTGTGCTGGCTTTACTCACCTGGCTTCCTGCCCGCAGACTCAAGGCGCAGTCGAGTAAGCCACTCAACTAGACTGCAAGTTGTGAGTACGCCATACCTGGACCAACCTGAGGGCAAAACCGACGGTCCAAAAATGTTGCGCATCGAGGCCAGAAATTCACTTGTGCCAATTGAGCGCAAGCCTGAATGGATTAAGACCAAGTTAAAGACTGGTCCCGAGTACACCCAAATCATGGATCTTGTTAAGTCCGAAGGCCTGCACACTGTGTGCCAAGAAGCTGGATGCCCGAACATTTTTGAATGCTGGGAAGATCGCGAAGCCACTTTCCTTATCGGTGGCGACCAGTGCACTAGGCGATGTGACTTCTGCCAGATTGATACTGGAAAACCAGTCGATCTTGACCGCGATGAACCACGACGAGTCGCTGAGTCCGTCAAAACTATGCAACTTCGCTACGCAACCGTTACTGGCGTGGCTCGCGATGACCTTCCTGATGGTGGCGCCTGGCTTTACGCCGAAACGATTCGTCAAATCCACGAAGTTGTTCCTGGTTGTGGCGTGGAAATGCTTGCACCTGACTTTGATGGCAAGCCAGATTTACTTCAAGAAGTGTTTGAGTCAAAGCCTGAAGTTTTCGCCCATAATATAGAAACAGTTCCACGTATCTTTAAGCGAATTCGCCCAGGCTTTAAATATGAAAAGTCACTTGGAGTTATTACCGCAGCAAGAGAGTTTGGTCTGGTCACCAAGAGCAACTTGATTCTTGGCATGGGAGAAGAGATTTCGGAAGTTCATCAAGCCCTCAACGACTTGCACGAAGCAGGTTGTGACTTGGTGACAATTACTCAATACCTTCGCCCTTCCCTGCGTCACCATCCTGTTGATCGCTGGGTACGTCCAGAAGAGTTTGTGGAATTGGCAAAGGTAGCCGAAGAGATTGGATTTGCTGGTGTTCTCAGTGGACCACTAGTTCGATCCTCTTATCGAGCTGGAAAACTTTATAAGCAAGCCATTGCGGCTCGAAACTCAACTGACGTTTAAGGTAGATACATGTCATCAAAGATGCAGGCGCCAAAAAAGCAACGCTGGTATGTCCAAATCAAGGAAACCTACAAGTTTGCTTCAAATGAAATTTCATTCTTAGCTCTTCGCCTGCTGGCTGTCTTTGCTGCTGTATTTGGAGTGCTTTTTGCAATCGGTGTGGCCATCGATCAGACAATTTTCTTTGGAATTTTTGCCTTTGGTACCGGTCTACTCGCAACTACTTTCTTCTTTGGAAAGATTGCCGAGAAGGCTGCCTACTCCTCTATTGAGGGACAGGTTGGCGCAGCCGCTTCAGTACTTAATGCAATTAGGGGCGCTTGGTTTGTAACTCCAGCTGTTGGCGTAGATAAGAATCAGAATATGGTGCATCGAGTTGTCGGCCGTCCAGGAATCATCTTGGTTGGTGAGGGCAGTCGTCCCGCAGTTCTACTTGCCGAGCAGCGTAAGGCTCATGCTCGTTACGCCCAAGGCGTCCCAATTCACGAAATCACTGTTGACGAGGGTGGTGTCACGATTTCAAATCTTCAGAAAACGATTAAGAAACTTGGAAAGTCACTTCGTCCAGCTGAGGTTACTCAAGTTAGAAATCGCTTAAAGGCCCTACCGCAAACAGCGTTACCAATTCCAAAGGGACCGCTGCCTAAGGGCGGAAAGATGCCACGTCGATGAACGATATTTCAACTACGATTTCAGATTTCTTTGCTAACGTTTCGACCTCTTACCTAATAGGTATGGTTTTGATCGTAATTTTCCTTGTAAAGAAGCTAATCAAATGGGCAATCTTCTTTGCCGTGCTGATGTTCTTCGTACTTCCCTACCTTGACGAACAAGGTTACCTAGATTCAGTTAAGGGATTCTTTAGTTAACTGCCCGAGCCACTTCGCCGGCAGTTGCAATCCAAACATCATCGTGTGACTTCACGAATGTCAAGAATCTTTCCAACATAGCCACTCGGCTTGGCCGTCCAATGAATTGTGGATGCATAGTTAGCATCGTCAAGCCACCAAGCCCATGGATTCCTAGGAACTCTTCGCGCCAGATTTCTTCTACATCTCGAGCAGATCGAATCGTACGATTCCAATCGCTACCAACGCTGAACCAGAAGTATGGTGCATCGTCCAACATCCACTGCACCGGCAACTCAACTAATTTGTGCGCGGGATGAACGTAGGGTCTTATGTCATCCATCATGCTGGTTGAGTACTCAAAACCATTTTCAACGAGCAAGTCAAAAGTGTTCGGGCTAACTTCCCATGACGGTGATCGGTACCCCTTCACTTCAACTCCAAATTGCTCTAGCGCCGCTTTACCCTTTAGCAGTTCTTCAAGCTCTTCAGACTTAGAAAGTTTTGTCGGCGAAGTGTGGGTATAACCGTGATGACCGAGCTCATGTCCATGCGCAACAATTTCTCGCATTTGATCTGGATAACGTTCAGCGACCCGGCCTGGCGTAAAGAATGTTGCCGGCAATCCCAGATGATCCAGAGTGTCCAAGACCAGTCCAACGCCAACTTTTGCACCATATGTTCCCTGTGACAGAACGCCTGGGCGATTCGCATTATCAGGATTCTCAGCCAGCCAAACTTCCTCAGCATCAAAATCAAAACTGATTACAAATGCCGAGGTTTTTCCGGCTGGAAGTTCAAGTGAAGGCATATGCCTATCTTGCCCGCATAATTATTGTTCCAACAGCCTTATCGTGTAATCCGCGACCGTCGCGATCCCAGATCAAGGCTGGGAAAGCAAGGCAAAGAAGCGCAGTTCGGACCAGCACCTTCAAGAAAGTTACGCGTGATGGACTTATTGAAATAAGTCTGAGACCGGCAATTTTGTAACCGAACGATGCCCCGGTTGTTGCAGTTAGCAAAAAGACTTGGGCCGCAAAAACACCCAATGTAACCGCGCCGTAGTCACCATCGCCATAAACGAGTTGTGGAAAGGCTAAGTGAGTAACCAAGATTGCAGCAAACCAGTCGATCATGAGGGCAACGATTCGTCTACCCATTCGGGCAGCGGAGCCTTTTCCATGCTGCGGTAATCCGAAGCGTTCACCTGGATAACCAAAATCCATGCCCTGGTCTTCAAGGGCGGCCTTTGGTCCGGAAAGCCACGAGCCAATATCTCTTCTGTCCACGCTTTAACCCTAAATCTAAATTGGGATTGCTGCTTACCTTGGGGGTCTGACGTTTACAAGGAACCTTGTGATGGAGCCTTGGCAGAGAAATTACATTTGGGGCTGGCTGTAACAAACCCGAAACACTTGGGACACGGCGTTGAAACGGTCTCCCTATAAGGTCAATTCAAGCCAGAGGGAAGATCTGGATAATTGCTGAAACTTAACTGGAGGATCAATGTCCAATCTTGGACTCAAAACCACCGAAGATGCACTTAAGTACATCAAGGACAACAACATTCGCTTTCTCGACGTTCGCTTCTGCGACTTACCTGGCGTGATGCAGCACTTTAACGTTCCAGTGGAATCAGTAGATGCTGACTTCTTTGCAGGCGGTCAAATGTTCGATGGTTCTTCGATTCGTGGCTTCCAGTCAATTCATGAATCAGATCTAAAGCTTCTTGCAGATGTCACAACCGCGTTCGTTGATCCATTCCGTAAAGAAAAGACTTTGGTTATGAACTTCTCAGTTCATGATCCGTTCTCTGACGAGCCTTATGCTCGTGACCCACGCAACGTCGCTGCAAAGGCTGAGGCTTACCTAGCTTCAACTGGCATTGCAGACACCGCATTCTTTGCTCCTGAAGCTGAGTTCTTTGTATTTGATTCAGCTCGCTTTAAGACCAGCACTAATGAATCCATGTATCACGTTGATTCGATTGAAGGTGCATGGAACGCCGGAAATGAATTCAATGCGGACGGTAGCGATAACCGCGGTTACAAGACTCCGATTAAGGGTGGCTACTTCCCAGTCTCCCCAACAGATCAAATGGCTGATCTTCGTGACCAGATGGTCGTTCGTCTGGCTGAAGTTGGATTACTTGTAGAGCGCTCACATCACGAAGTCGGCACTGCAGGCCAGATGGAAATCAACTACCGCTTCAACACTTTGCTTAAGGCAGCTGACGAAGTCATGTTGTTCAAGTACGTAATCCGCAACACTGCCTGGGAAGGTGGCAAAACAGCTACCTTTATGCCGAAGCCGCTTTACGGTGACAACGGCTCCGGTATGCATGTACACCAGTCGCTATGGACAAATGGATCCCCATTGTTCTACGACGAGCGTGGTTACGGCGGACTTTCGGATCTTGCCCGCTGGTACATCGGTGGAATTTTGAAGCACGCACCATCGCTCCTTGCCTTCACCAACCCAACGGTTAACTCTTACCGACGCTTAGTTCCAGGCTACGAAGCTCCAGTTAACTTGGTTTACTCACAGCGCAACCGTTCTGCTTGCCTACGTATTCCGGTTACTGGCAGCAATCCAAAGGCCAAGCGAATTGAATTCCGTTGCCCAGATCCATCCAGCAACCCTTACTTAGCATTTGCTGCAATGTTGATGGCTGGTCTTGATGGAATCAAGAACAAGATTGAGCCACACGCTCCAGTCGACAAGGATCTTTACGAATTGCCGCCAGAGGAAGCCGCGGACATTCCACAAGTTCCATCATCACTTCCAGAAGTGCTAGATGCGCTCGAAGCAGATCATGACTACTTACTCGAAGGTGGTGTTTTCACCAAGGATCTAATTGAAACTTGGATCGAATATAAGCGAGTTGCTGAGATTGACTATGTTCGCTTGCGTCCACATCCAGCCGAGTTTGAGTTGTATTACGACCTATAAGTCATTAACACCAAAGGCACCTGTCATTAACCGTGGCGGGTGCCTTTGGCATTTGTCGGTTCAATAGAGTCAACTCATGACCGTCGCACAACCTGGTACCTGGGAATCTCCAATTACACCTGAGATGCTTTCGCAGGCCGGCATATCGATGGGTTTCACTCAGACTTTTCATGGCGATGTGTTTTGGGATGAATCACGTCCTAATGAAAATGGTCGAAATGTAGTTGTAAGTCGTACTCATGGCGACATCTTGCCCGCACCATGGAATGCCTCAACCCGAGTGCACGAAATGGGAGGCTTGAGTTGGCTAATTGGCATTTGGAATGAGCGGCCTGGGCTGATCTTTGCTGAAAAGTCAGACCAGCGCGTGTACTGGAAGCCGGTGGGTGGTGAACCTGAGCCAATCACTCCGGAAAGTTCATCAGGAACCTTAGTTAGGTATAGCGACTTTCTAATTAGAGACAATGAGATTTGGTGCGTCCGGGAAGTCACTGAAGGCGCGAAAACAGATCGAGACTTGATTTCAATCAACAGTGCTAGGCAGATTAGAGTTCTGGACTCAGCTTCACATTTTTATGCACACCTTGCACTATCACCAGACCAGGCACAGTTAGCTTGGATCTCTTGGGAACATCCGCAGATGCCATGGGATGGCACCGAATTGCGGATTGCAAACATCGATGAGAGTGGAAACCTTGTTGACCAAAAGGTTTGTGTCGGTAGTGAGACTGAAGCTGTTAATAGTCCAGTGTGGTCAACAAATGGCAATCTTTACTTCATTAGCGATGCATCTGGGTTTTGGAATGTTTGGGAGTTGGATGCCAAGTTCGCTAAGCGCCAAGTTATCTCTGAGTCTGCTGAGTGGGCGCATCCAATGTGGCAAGTTGGAACCCACCTACTACGAATCCTGGACACTGGAGAACTAGTAGGAGTTCATGGCACTCCAGCCCTCGAGCGAATT
>JBIIZV010000149.1:0-3030 GCA_044346095.1 Candidatus Nanopelagicales bacterium | reverse complement strand
AACACAATTTCGGAATCAAATGAGATAACTAGGTTGTCTCCGTCATACCAAGGTGCGCAGGTGATTAAAGGCCTACCAGTATCAATTGCCAGAAGCGCTGCACCGATTGGCAATGAAGTGCGGTGACCAAAGAACTCGTTACTCATTCCACTCTTTGCAACATCTCGATCACTTAGTAGTGCTACAACTCGGCCTTGATTAACGTGTTCCCGCAAATACTCATAGGTGCCACCATCACCAGACAGCGGCATTAAAGTAAGTCCGCGATCAGTTCTGGCTTTTAGGAATTTTTGGAATACACCTTCTGGTCTTAACCGTTCGGCAACCGTGCACAGTGAGCCAAAAGTTCGCGCAGCCCAAGCGCCAGCCCAATCCCAATTTGCTAAGTGCGGCAGCGCCAAAACAACACCACCAGTTTTTAAGGCATCAAAAACTTGCTCAGAGCCTTCAGTGCGAACTTTTCCCAATAGCTGTTCGTCAGTCCATCTAGGCAACATAAATGTTTCGCAGTAGTAACGCATATAACTTTGTATGGTTTCTAGGCTGAGCGGACGAATCCTGGGATCTGAAACATCGCAATTAAGTACCCGAGCTAAGTTCAATTCAAGTTGTCTAATTGGTTTGGATTCTTTGCGCCAAGCAATGTGCGCCGCTTCATTGAAAAGGAAATAGGCCCATCGGGAAGGCATAATCCAAAGCGCATTCCAACCAAGCCAATACCCAAGATCAACAAGTCGCGATTTCACGCTTGCAACACCAACTGCTTTCGTACAAACAAAATGCGCTGGATAACAGTGACGGTCGATAGCACCGCAAGCAATGCCAGAGCATAAGGCATCACATCAGCAAACAGTGCCGAGATAAGTAACGAGACCCAAATCAAAAGATTGCGCTCTGCGCGCTCAGCGATTCCGACAGTGCACTTTGCATCAAGTGATTCCGCTTTAGCGCGGGCGTACGAGGTCATCAAGCTCATAACGAGGGCCACGATTCCTGCAACTACTGCGAGCTGGCTCTTGCTGCTTTCACTATTGATATAGAAATAGATCAAGGCACAGATAACTGCTGCATCAGAGATTCGATCCAAAGTGGAGTCCAAAAATGCACCCCATGGCCCGGCGGTACCGAGCATGCGAGCCATAGTTCCATCCAGGAGATCAATCAGTCCAAAAGCGCCAAACAAAAGTGCACCGATCAAGAACTCACCTTGCGCCAAAAATGCAAACGAAATGAAAATTGTTGCAGCGCAGCCAAACCAAGTAATTCCATCGGGAGTTACTTTCATTCGAAGCATTAACCGAGCCACTGGATCGATAAAGCGTGCTAAGGAACGACGCGCGTTAGCGTTATCAAGCACGATAAATTCCTCTACTGCCAATTGGCCGCTACTATTCGTAGTTATATGACGATGTTACCGAGTCCAGACGCACACTCAGGGCATCCGCATGTCTTGATCTACGTAATCACCTCGGAAACTTCAGACCTAGCGCAGGTTTACGCCAACATGGGTGCAAAACCAGTAACGGAAAACTCCCCTTTCGCTACTTTCGAGAAGTTTCCTCACGTGGTTGCGATCGTGCATCGTCCATCCCAGGCTGATCCGAGAATCTTGGAATCTAGCGATGCTTTTGTGGCTTCACTTGATGGCGCAGCTGGCGTAGATCCAAAGATTGTTGAGTTCTGGTCTCACGCTCGAGATGTTACTTTGCCGCGACACATTTTGGCTTTCAACGTAGTGAATGGTCGAGCTGACTTTGATGAGTTGTGTGCAATCGCCAGCCGAGTACTTGAACCAGATTTGCTAGTGCGTTACCTGCCAATTGATTCCGATGATGAGCTTTCATTAACTGGTGTTTACGACATTCTCACGAGCGAGATTCATGCCTTGATTGATGGTCAGTGGGTTACTAAAGCAGCTGACCCAGAACACATTGCAATAACTAGTTCAGCGCGTGAAGACTTGTTTGACCAGCTTGCGTATCTTGGACTGGATGATTCAACTCTTGAGAACCACACTTCCGGATTACCTATAAGCGTGACAAAACTAGAGATGGCCTGGTTACATCCTGATGTTGTAACCATCACACCAATTGACGATGAAGTTGGAGTCCATACCTTTAGTGACTGGATTTCAACTCTCAAATCAGTTTGGGTTCCAGTTCTCAATGTGGCTGATACCTCCTGCGATGCATTCGAAGCAACTGAACGCGTGGGTATCTCGATAACCGAAAATTTGGCGCGTATGTGGGGATCTGAAACAGGTTCAGCACTTTTTGAAAGAGTTAACGGTGGATTTAATCCGGTTGCAATCCTCGAATCTAATCAAGTCGCAATCAAAAGTTCTAACTTGACTCCAGGAAGCACAGTTGCAACCGAGAGCTCGAACGCTAACTTAGTCGCTCCAACTTTCTGAGAGCATCAATCGAGTTTGTTCGATTAACTCTGGCAGAACTTTTGTCCCACCAACAATCGGCATGAAGTTAATGTCTCCAGCCCAACGCGGCACAATGTGCTGATGGATGTGGTCTGCAACGCCAGCTCCGGCTACGTTGCCTTGATTTAAACCAATGTTGAAACCATCAGCCTTAGCCACAATTCGAAGGGTTCGCATTGCTTGCGCCGTTAGCTCGCCTACTTCGGTAACTTCTTCAGGCGTGAGCTGATCGTAAAGCGCAACGTGTCGGTTGGTGCAAACCAAAAGGTGTCCACTGTTGTACGGATACTTGTTCATCACAACAAAACTGGTATCTCTGCGAACTACAACGAGTCCTTCGGAATCCGATACGCCTTGCGCAATGCAGAAGGGGCAAGAGTCGGCATCAAAGTTTCCAGCTTCATCGGCCAAGTACTCTTTGCGATGTGGTGCCCAAAGTCGGTCCCAAGCATGTGGTCCACGTGGATCAGTTGACATCTTTGGCTCAGATTTGAACGCGAGAGGTAACGATCTCGACGATCTTGTTAATCGCATCAGCAACTGGGATGGCATTTTCTTGAGTGCCGTCGCGGTAACGGAATGAAACTGCACCCGCA
>JBIIZV010000148.1:0-3040 GCA_044346095.1 Candidatus Nanopelagicales bacterium | reverse complement strand
TGAACCACAGACTCGCATCGAAGGTGACATCCAGCAGATGCCTGCTGACTTCCCGGTTAATCACCTGTGGAAAGTATTGGCAGGAAAAGAAGTAGGTCGTGACAACGACGAGCAAGTCACGATCTTTGATTCAGTTGGCTTTGCAATCGAAGACTTCTCAACTCTTGAGTACATCTATAAGCAGAGTGTTCAGCGCGGAATTGGCGTAGACATCGAATTGGTGCCAACCCCAATTGGACCAAAGGACCTCTACACGCACACCCGCCGTGGCCAACTTCGGTCAGTAAAACGTCGCGCAGTTTAAGGCTTCTAAACCCCAGTTCCACGATGTGGGTAATAGGCCAAGGCTCTAAGTTTTCCTAAATGGCTAGGGCCTAGTGCGGGCGATAAAGTACAAGGACTAACCGCGACTTTTTGGGGTAATCCATGGCTTTAGCAACACGCTTAGACAACTTAGGTACGGAAACTGCGTTTGCTGTTTCATTGGCTGCTGCTGAGTGGAGTGCAAAGGGCAACCGAATCTTCCCGTTCCACTTGGGTGACATCAACCTTCCAACTTCCCAGAACATTGTTGATGCTATGAATAAGGCAATTGCCGATGGCAAAACCGGTTACTGCCCAGGAGCAGGTATCCCACAGCTTCGTGAAGCCCTAGCTGCCAATGTCGGTGGCGATCGTGGGCTGAAGTTCGATGCATCGAACGTTGTCGTTCAGCCAGGTGGAAAGCCAGTTATCACAAAGTTCATTCAGACCATCATGAATCCAGGCGATGAAGTTCTTTACCCAAATCCAGGTTACCCAATTTATGAAAGCCAGATCGAATACTTCGGCGGAATCGCAAAGCCTTACCGTTACATTGCAAATGGAAACGGTTTCAGCATTGATATTGATCAAATCAAATCTTTGATCACACCTCGCACCAAGGCAATCGTTTACAACGATCTGCAAAATCCAAATGGCGCAGAATCAACAGATGCTGAGCGCGAAGCGATTGCTGAAATTGCAATTGCAAACAACCTTTACGTTCTTTCCGATGAGGCATATTTTGAAATGCGTTACGAAGGAAAATCAAAGTCGATTGCCTCACTTGATGGCATGGCTGAGCGCACGGTAATTCTTTACACGTTCTCTAAGAAGTTCGCGATGACTGGCTGGCGCCTTGGTGCTGCAATTGCACCTCGTGAAATCGCGGATGTAATTTCAAAGCTAAATACCAACGATGAATCATGTACGACACACTTTGTTCAGTACGGTGGCGTTGAAGCGGTAACAGGCGATCAGTCAGGTGTTCCAATAATGCTGAACACTTTGAAGCAGCGTCGCGACACTGCACTTGAACTACTTCGTCAGATGCCAGGTGTAAAGGTTCACACACCTGAAGCTGGTTTCTACTTATTCCCAGATGTAACTGAAGCCATGGCCAACAAGGGCATAACTGACCTTGGTGACTTCGCACAGCAGGCGCTTCATGCAACTGGTGTTTCATTCTGCACTCGTCGTCACTTCGGTCGTCCACAAGAAGGCGAAAAGGAACAATACATCCGCCTAGCGTTCTCCGGAATCGACAATAGTGACATTTCAGATGGCCTAAAGCTTATGGGTGAATGGATCGCTGAATAAATGGCGAAAGTTGTTGTAACCGGCAAGATTCCGTTCGGCGGACTTGAGCGGCTAAAGGCTGAGCATGATGTAACTGCTTGGGAAAGTGACGATGCAATTAGTCGTGCTGAACTTCTGCGCATGGTTGCTGGCGCTGATGCCATCGTTTCTCTGCTAACCGAAAAGATTGATGACGAGCTACTTGATGCAGCTGGTCCGCAACTTCAGTCTGTATCGAACGTTGCAGTTGGATACAACAACATTGATGTCCCGGCTTGTGAAAAGCGTGGCGTTCTAGTTACAAACACTCCTGGAGTTTTGACTGAAGCAACTGCTGACATCGCAATGTCATTGATCCTTATGGCAACTCGTCGTCTAGGTGAAGGGGAGCGCGTTATTCGTGCTCAAGAACCATGGCAATGGGGAATGTTCTACATGCTTGGCATGGGAATACAGGGGCGTCAACTGGGAATTGTTGGTATGGGCCAGATTGGTATTGCCACGGCTCGTCGCGCTAAGGCGTTTGGCATGAACATTGCTTACACGCGTCGTTCACCACTCGAAGACAACGTAGTTAATGAACTTGATGCCAAGTTCATGACAATGGATGAATTGATTGAATCCAGCGATGTGTTGTCGTTGCATTGCCCATACTCACCAGCCACCCATCATTTGATGAGTGAAAATCAGTTCGCCCGTATGAAGAAGACTGCTTTCCTTATCAATACTGCGCGCGGACCAATCGTTGACGAAGCAGCACTGGTTACCGCTTTGAAGGCTGGCGAGATCGCTGGCGCTGGACTGGATGTATTTGAGAATGAGCCAGCAATTCATCCAGGATTGCTTGAACTTGATAACGCTGTTTTGATTCCGCACTTGGGGTCGGCAACAGTTGAGACTCGAGCTGCTATGGCAGACATCGCAGCGACTAATGCATTAGCAATCCTTGCTGGAGCCCAGGCTCCAAACCTCGTAACCTCGTAAACCCCAGTTACTCTTCAGTACGTTCTGCGTCGATTAAGGCGAGCACGGCTTGCACCAATAGAATCGGGCTATGTCTAAAGTCCTTGCCTCACTGCCAGTTGGCGAAAAAGTTGGAATTGCCTTCTCAGGAGGCCTTGATACTTCAGTTGCCGTGGCCTGGATGCGCAGCAAGGGTGCCGTTCCATGCACTTACACAGCCGACTTAGGACAATACGACGAGCCAGACATCGATTCTGTCCCAGCCCGTGCTGGCGAATACGGCGCAGAAATTTCTCGCCTTGTTGATTGCAAAGAGGCCTTAGTAAATGAAGGCCTAGCTGCAATTGCATGTGGCGCTTTTCATATCCGCTCTGGTGGCAAGCAGTACTTCAACACAACACCGCTTGGTCGCGCAGTAACTGGAACGCTATTGGTGCGAGCCATGCTCAAAGACAACGTTGATATTTGGGGCGACGGT
>JBIIZV010000022.1:0-10342 GCA_044346095.1 Candidatus Nanopelagicales bacterium | reverse complement strand
TCAAAATTCCATTCGTGACTAATTGGAAGAATATCACAATTGAATATGAAACCCAGAATACTTTCCGCTTTAACAACTGAGTCCTAAAGACAAAAAGGTCCAGGGCTATTACAACAAGAACTCCAAAGATTGCCAGCTGTGTATAAGTCATTTGGGTTCCTCGTCTCCGGCTTCCCAGTTCCGAGCGCTTCGCACAGCTTCAAAAGATAAAATTGCACAAATCGGAATCACGATGAAAAACAAGATTTCATCAAGCGGGATGTCGGCTACTGTGGTGATTCCAGTTACGTATCGTGGATCAAAAGTCCAATGTCCTTGCGCGATGGCGTACGCATCCCAAATTGAAAACACGATTACCACTGGAACCACGGTAAGGACCAGGCGAAGTGTTCGGCGATAAACCTTCGTGCGCAAAAAATATTCAAGCCAAGCAGTTCCAACAAGGCAGCCCAAGAGAACGCTCAAATAGGCGAACTTAGACATGTGGCTCTCTTTCGGTTACTTCTAAATGTACCTTGTCGTGGCGCAGAGACGAGTTTTCGTGTCGGCATCTAGAATGAAGTAATGACGGATTCGCCAAACTTTGATCCCATGCTGGGAAAGGTTTTGGAAGACCGATATAGCGTTGATGAGCTTATTGCTCGTGGTGGAATGGCCACGGTTTATCGTGGCACCGACCTAAGACTTGGTAGAACCGTAGCCCTAAAGGTGCTCGGTGGCGTACTAGTTAACGACCCTGATTTCGTCGAACGATTCACACAAGAAGCCCGAGCAACTGCGGCCTTGGCGCACCCTAATGTGGTCGCAGTTCATGACCAAGGCATCAGTGATGGTTTTCCCTTCCTTGTTATGGAGTTTGTGCAAGGACGAACTATCCGCGAGATCATGGCGCAATCGGGTCCATTCACCAGTGCGCACGCTTTAGAAATCATCAGTGCGGTTCTTGCTGGCTTGAGTTCGGCCCACGATGCAGGATTCGTACATCGCGACATCAAACCAGAAAATGTTTTGATTACGAACGACGGCCACATCAAAGTTACTGATTTTGGGTTGGCCCGCGTAATTAGTGACACTCCAGTTAGCGATTCAACTGGCGCAGTCCTACTTGGCACCATGGCATACCTCTCCCCTGAGCAAGTTCAACAACTTGCTGTTGACCAAAGATCAGATGTTTACTCTTGCGGTATTTTGCTTTATGAAATGGTGACGGGATTGGTTCCATTCACCGGTACATCTCCGCTTGATGTCGCTTACCAGCACGTCAATAGCAATGTATCTGCGCCAAGCTCAATCCAGCCAGATGTTCCGCCTGCGGTTGATCATCTTGTCCTAGCAGCGACCAGAAAATCTCCCGTTGAACGCATTCAAAGTGCTCGCGAATTTCGTGATGGAGTTATCCGAGCAATCTCTGCAGTGCCGCGCGCCGAAGCACTTACAACCGCACTACCGTTGCAAAGCACCCAAGTTATTCCAACTCCCGCAAGAGGCTCACATAGAGCAACTGGAGCAGTGCCATTGCAGAAGCCAAATCCAGGAATAGGGCCAAGTGGAGTTCATCGCGACAATTCCACAAAGTCAAAGAGTCGCAAATTGGCTCCACTGCTCTTGGTGCTGGCCTTCTTGGTTGGCGGTGGAGCCTGGTATCAATTCACTGGAAGTTTCGAAGTAGTTCCACCTGTATCTTCACTAACTGTGGATGAAGCAACTGTGATTCTGGCTCCCCTAGAGCTAGGCGTTGAAGTTGTCGAGGAGTTTTCCGAGGACATTCCTGCAGGAACTGTAATTCGAACTGATCCGGCTAGTGGCGAGAATGCCCGCAAAGGTTCGCCGGTAACTTTATTTGTTTCAAAAGGCCAAGAGCGTTACTTAATTCCGTCTGATCTTGCTGGGAAAGATCCAAATGATGCAACCTCAGCACTCGAAGCGTTAACCCTCGTTATTTCTGGCACAAACGAAGTCTTTGATGAAGTGATTCCCGTCGGAAAAGTTGTAAGCACTGATCCAGTTGGCGGCACTTCGGTTAAGCGAGAAACTCCAGTCACGATACTCGTGTCAAAGGGACCAGCTCCGGTGGAGGTTCCACCCATAATTGGAACTCTGATTACGGACGCCACTACTACTTTGGGTCCGCTTGGTCTAACTACCGAAACTATTCGGGAAGATTTTGATGACAGCGTGGCTGGAACAATTCTGTCGACGGATCCGATTCCAGGAACGACTGTACCTAAGGGCACTGTAATCAAAGTGGTTCTTAGTAAAGGGCCAGTCTTAGTTGATGTTCCGAACGTAGTTGGCATGGACGTTACAACTGCTACAACAACTCTCCAGGGCGCAGGTTTTCAAGTGAAGGTTGTCAACAAGCTAACGGTGGCTATCTTGAATAAGGTTTACTCACAGAATCCTGCAGGTGGATCCAAGGCTCCAAAGGGCTCGGTTATCACCCTAGAAATTGTTTAGCAGATTTACTTTCGGTCCCGCAGCATATCTGCAACCTGGAAAGCCAGATCGAGACTTTGAATTCGATTTAGACGTGGGTCGCACGCAGTTTCATATCTAAATGGCAAGTCATTTTCACTGACGCCACCTATGCCGCCCAAGCATTCCGTTACATCGTCACCAGTTAGTTCGATATGGATTCCACCTGGATGTGTGCCGGCATTCTTATGAACCTCAAAGAAGCCACGAACTTCATCAATCACGTCGTCAAGCTGACGAGTCTTATGTCCAGAAGCAGCTTCAGTGGTATTTCCGTGCATGGGATCACAAACCCACAAAACTGGATGATCTGTTTTTTGCACCGCGGCAACAAGCTTTGGCAGAACGTTACTAATGTTTCCGGCGCCCATTCGAGTTATGAACATCAAGCGGCCTGGAATCTTTTCTGGATTCAACTTTTCAAGAAGTCCCAAGATGTCAGATTCAGTTGTCTTTGGGCCGATCTTGACGCCAATTGGATTCTTGATCTTGGAAACAAAATCGATGTGAGCCCCATCGAGTTCACGAGTTCGTTCACCCACCCAAACAAAGTGACCAGATACGTCGTAAAGATTTCCAGTTCGCGAATCTACTCGCGTTAATGGCTTTTCATAATCCAAAAGCAGCGCTTCATGGCTTGCGTAAAAATCAGCACGCTTGAATTCCTCTGGATCTGCGCCACACGCAGTCATAAACGAAAGGGCGCGATCGATCTCCTCGGCCATTTCCTCGTAACGCTTTCCTGGTGTTGACTCACTTACGAAGTCTTGATTCCAGGAATGAACTTGTCGTAGATCTGCGTATCCACCTTGCGTGAATGCGCGAACTAAATTCAAAGTTGCTGCGCTTGCATGGTACGTCTGAACCAGACGCATTGGATCTGGTTGGCGTGCCTCTGGAGTGAACTCAAGTCCGTTAACAGCATCGCCGCGGTAGGAAGGCAAGCTAATCCCATCGATGGTTTCTTCAGATGAACTTCGTGGCTTGCCATACTGCCCTGCAATGCGACCAATCTTCACTACCGGCATAGATGCACCGTAGGTAAGAACAATTGCCATTTGAAGTACGGTCTTTAAGCGAGCTCTAATTGAATCTGCAGTGTTGGCAACAAAAGTTTCAGCACAGTCGCCACCCATTAGAACAAAGGCATCGCCATTTGTAGCTGCGGCCAACCGAGACTTAAGTTCATCGCACTCTCCCGCGAAAACTAATGGTGGCAAACCCGCCAAAATCTGTTGGGCTTGGGCGAGTCCTTCAGCAGTTGGCCAAGCTGGTTGCTGGGCTGCTGGCAGATTGGGCCAAGAAATCTCACTCACACCCCTAGATTAGTGGCGATTCTGGTGGTTCACTAAATCTACAAATCCCCTTACGCAACTAGCCCACGACTAGAATTGCGTTATGCCAATCAAAAAAGTTGCACTATTAACCGCGGGCGGACTCGCTCCTTGCCTATCTTCGGCTGTTGGTGCACTAATTGAGGAATACACCAAAGTAGCCCCAGAGGTAGAAATCATTGCCTATCGCAATGGATATCGCGGGCTACTGCTTGGCGATTCGGTGACAATTACCCCTGAGATCCGCAGTCGGGCTCATCTCTTGCAGGCTTTTGGTGGCAGCCCGATTGGTAACTCCCGGGTGAAGTTAACCAACGTAGCTGACTGCGTTAAGCGTGGCTTAGTTGCTGCCGGTCAAGATCCTCAGCAAGTCGCTGCTGACCAACTAATCGCGGATGGTGTGGATGTTCTTCACACAATCGGTGGCGACGACACCAACACTGCTGCGGCGGACTTAGCTGCGTTTTTGGCAAACAATAACTATGGACTTGGTGTGGTGGGACTACCAAAAACGATTGATAACGATGTCTACCCAATCGCACAATCACTTGGTGCCTGGACTGCTGCAGACGAAGGCGCCCATCATTTCAGCAATATTGTTTCGGAGCATAGCTCAAATACCAAGATGTTGATTGTGCATGAAGTTATGGGACGCCATTGTGGTTGGTTAACAGCTGCAACAGCTGTCTCGTATCGCGGCCTTCTAGATGGAATGACTTGGCTACCAGAATTGGGTGTTGCTCGACAGAATCGTGAAGTGCATGCGGTTTACGTTCCTGAGTTAGAAATTGATTTAGCTTCCGAGGCTCAGCGTTTGAGTTCAGTTATGAATCAAGTTGGAAATGTAAACATCTTCCTTTCTGAAGGTGCTGGCGTGGACTCAATTGTTGCTGAGATGAAAAGTCGTGGCGAAGAAATTCCGGTTGATCCTTTTGGGCACGTAAAGATCGACAAGATTAATCCAGGTGCTTGGTTTGCCGACCAGTTCGCTCCCATGATCGGTGCTGAAAAAGTACTAGTTCAAAAGAGTGGCTACTATTCGCGATCTGCTCCAGCAAACAAAAAGGATCAAGCGCTAATCAAAGAATGTGCAGTTGTTGCAGTTCGGTCTGCTCTTGACGGCGTTAGTGGACTTGTTGGTCAAGATGAAGATCAATCAAATGTGATTCGCGCCTGTGAGTTTGATCGGGTGGCTGGTGCCAAGCCATTTAATACTGAGCAACCATGGTTTAACGATTTGTTAAGTGGTATCGGACAGCCTAAAGGAAAATTGTTAAGCCACTAATCGGCAAACTCAGACTGAATTATTCAGGTCGTTTTGAACGTGATGCATATTTGTCGACGTACTCTTGTCCAGACAAATCCATAATTCGATACATGATCTCATCAGTTAGTGAACGTAACACGAAGCGATCATCTTCCATTCCGTAGTATCGCGAGAAATCAAGCGGCTCTCCTATGCGGATGCCAACTTCTACGCCGAAGTTTGGCCGTGATTTTCCAATCGGTTGCACCATCTCGGTATTGATCATTGCAACTGGGATGACAGGGACTCGGGCCTCCAGTGCCATTCGCGCAACGCCAGTCTTGCCTCGATAAAGTCGGCCATCTGATGAGCGAGTTCCTTCTGGATAAATGCCGAGTAGATGCCCTTCGTTAAGAAGGCGCACCCCTGTGCTGATTGCAGCTGTACTGGCATTGCCACCCGTGCGATCGACTGGAACTTGACCAGCGCCTCGGAAGAATGCTGCCGTGGCCTTTCCTCTAACTCCTGGACCTTCGAAGTATTCGCTCTTGGCCATAAACGTAATCTTTCTTGGCACTGCAATTGGCAGAAAAATAGAATCAGAGAAAGATAGATGATTACTCGCCAAAATTGCTGGCCCAGTTTCTGGGATATTTTCTAGTCCTTCAACCCACGGGTGAAATGCGACTTCAATTGCCGGTCCAATGGCAACCTTTTTCAGAAACTTGTAAAACTTATCGCTTTCAGACACAACCCTTACGGTAGTCAACGAAAGCGCTATCAGCAATTACTGACCTAGATATGGGGTGCTTTTGGCGGTTTTGAACGCTCCAATAAATCTCTCCATTACGCTTGGAACTCTTACATCCTGTCCCTAGATCGGAATTCCATGCGGGTAGTGCCACTTACTTCAGGCTGGCTAGTCACACGGTTATGGGTTTTGTTATCTGGGTTTGGAATCATCTTCTATCCCGAGTCTGAGTTCTTGTTTAGTGATGTCCGCTTGTACGACTGGTGGGCTGGAAACATCGCTGACTCTTTCTTTCCGATCAACGACCCGATGTGGCAGTACCCACCATTGGCAGCTGTGGTTTTTCTTGCTGGCTATTTGATTGCGGGAAATACGGTTGGATTTGTTTTTCTGGCAACCATGGCGGACTTGGCAATCTATTTGCTGTTGCTGCGCCGAGGACGCGAAACTCAAAACTCAGCACCGGTTTTGATTTGGGTAATGGCTCCGCTAATTATGGGTCCCATTATTTTGGGACGCTTCGATGTCTTCGTGACGCTTGCCGCAGTTGCTGCATTGCTATCAGTAGGACAGGCACGCAAGTTCGGAATCGCGATTGCAGTTGGTGCGCTTCTGAAGGTCTGGCCGATACTTCTGCTACTCGCAACGCCTAAAAGTAGTGCACTGAAGGTTATCGCTTGGTTCACTGCAACATTTGCAGCTGGAAGTTTGTTGCTAAGCCTCTGGTGGAGTGAGAGCTTTTCATTTATCGGTGGCCAGAGATCACGTGGACTTCAGATTGAATCCGTTGGCGCGCTTCCCTATCAACTTTGGAATTCTGGCCCTGGCAATGTTTCTTCAGCTTTTCAATTTGGCGCAATAGAAGTTGTTGCTTCTGGTACTTCGATTGTTTCCTTGATGATCACATTAGTTGGCATTGCATTGCTTGGCATTCTCTTCTTTTGGAAGGTATCCGGAAGGTTAGAGTCGGCTAATCCCGCAGACATTGCCTTACTGGCAGTTTTAATCTCAATTGTTACAAGTCGAGTTCTATCGCCGCAATACATGGTTTGGGTATTTGGCCTACTCGCAGTCTGTGCATTCACTCCTCAGAAAAACTTCAGAAAAATCTCATTTCTGATTTTCTTAAGTGCAGGCATTGGACAAATCATTTATCCGTGGTGGTACATAAGCTTCCAACAAGGTGGTGTACATGCAGTCGCTGCACACTCAATCCGAATTTTGACTTTGGTTTGGGCAACTGCAATTGCGTGGCAGAACCTAAAAGACATTAGTCGGCAAAGTCCAGGCCTGAAAGAAGTCCATCCAGCTTCTTAAAGTTTTGGTCCCAAGTCCATTCCTGGGAAACCCAGTTGCGTCCAGCTTCACCCATGCGTTTAGCAACATCTGGATTTGAGATTAGATAAGAAATTCGCTGTGCGATCTCGCTTGTATTGGTGCCATTCACTAGATAGCCAGTCTCGCCGTCAAGCACAGCATCTATTGCTCCTCCGGAGTCACCAGCAATTACTGGCAGTCCTGTTGCTGACCCCTCGAGAAACACAATCCCAAGCCCTTCAACATCCCAACCACCCATACGGGTGCGACATGGCATGGCAAATATGTCGCCAGCTGCGTACCACTTCGACAGCTCGCCTTGACTAACTTTTCCTGTTAGGTGAACAAATTCTTCAAGACCAAACTTCTTTACAAGACTCTCTAAATCTTTTCGATACGGACCTTCGCCAACAATAATCAGACTTGCCATTGGTGAAGTTTCGTGAACTTCAGGCAGTGCTCGAATCAATTCATCTTGACCTTTGCGTGCCATAAGCCGCGACACGCAAACAATAACTGGCCGATCAGTCCAGCCCAGTTCCGCTCGAAGTTGATTACCAAAACTTGAATTTGTGGGTGAAAATTCTGTGACATTTACTCCTGGCACAATTCTTCGCATTCTTGATGCTGCTTCCGGGCTTAAAGCTTTTGCAATCTTCTTGTGCGTGTACTCACTTATGTAAGTCAAGTAATCGGTGTCATTGCCAATTTTACGAAGAGCCTGCTTGGTGCCTGGCGTCATAGCCCAGCCAGTTTCGTGACCTTGCGTCATTCCGACAATATTTTTAACACCCAGTTTTCTAAGTGGTGCTGCCAATAAGCCAAGTGGCGCAGCCGCGCCAAATAAAACTCGAGTTATGTTTTCGGATACCACGATCTCTCGCGCCATAGCTAGCGTAGATTTTGAAGGTAAAAGGGTTTTGGTGTTTGCGCGAATCACTTTGAAATCTTGTGCGGCATCAAATTCGGCAGCGCCTTCCCAGTCAGAGGTAAGTACGGTTACCGAGTCTGGTTCGAACCTGCGAACAATCTCGTAGCCAAATGTTTGAATTCCGCCAGGTCGAGGCGGAAAATCGTTGGTAATTACAAGCGTCCGACCCATGGTTACATCTTGCCGTATTGAGTCAGCTAGATGAAAAATGCATCGCCTTCAAAAGCATCACTGAGCAATAGCGGTTGCTTGATCTGGGTTGGCATCACCCTTAATCAAGCGCAATGGTGCAACTAGTCCTGCGTTAGCAAGGACATCTAAGACATCCTTGTGTGGCTCTAGTGAATCTGGCATTGGTCCCAGAAGCGCGGTAACAACACAATCAGAACAAGCAATGTCTCGCATAACGCAGCTCGAGCAATCAATCAACATATTGGACTCCTAAAAATCCTCGGGTGCCTAACTGAGGTCAACGCTATGAGTGCCCTCTGACAGTTTTTTTGATCGTGTCGGGGCTGGACAAGAAATACTCGCATCCCGAAATTGTCGGTGATTGCAAGTAAAGTCCCCATTATGAGTCAAAGCCACGCTTCAGGATTACCTGGAGTTCCTCTTGCTGATAGCGCAAATTTGGGTGCAACCGCTCTGACGATTTCCGACATCGGCCAATCACTTGCCCACACAACATTTGTGGTTGTTGACCTCGAGACTGCAGGCGGCAAACCCGTCGATGCCGGAATCACCGAAATAGGCGCGGTGAAAGTTCGCGGCGGAGAAGTCATCGGTGAATTTCGCACTTTTTGTGCACCTGGTGTTCCGATTCCAGCTTTCATTTCAGTGCTGACTGGAATAACAGATCATCACGTTGTTGATGCTCCCAGCGTTGCCTCCGCAGTTCGTGAGTTTTTAGCATTTGCCAACTTTGAATCTGGTGATCAACCAGTACTGGTTGCACATAATGCACCCTTTGATGTTGGGTTCTTAAAATCTGCTTGCGCCAAATTTGATATTGAATGGCCTAAGCCTCTTGTTCTAGACACTGTGATCTTGGCGCGCAAAATTCTTCGCAAAGATGAAGTAAGAAATCGAAAACTTTCAACCCTGGCGCAATTCTTTCGGACGCCCGTCAGTCCAACTCATCGCGCACTCGATGACGCCCGTGCAACTACATCGGTCTTGCACGGACTAATTGAGAGAGTTGGCAATTTAGGCGTGCACGACTTAGAGGGTTTGCAAACTTATAGTGGGCCGGCAACTGAGAAGAGAAGGCGCAAGCGCTACCTTGCAGAAGGACTCCCGGAAAAACCTGGTGTCTACATTTTCTATGACGGCAATAATCGGCCGCTTTATGTGGGCACATCCACAAACATCAGAAAGCGAGTGATGTCCTACTTCACTGCAGCTGAAACTCGAAGTCGCATGACTGCAATGGTTGAACTTGCCCAGCGTGTTGATGCACATGTTTGCAGCACGCAACTAGAAGCATCGATTCGGGAACTACGCATGATTAACGAATTGCGTCCGACCTACAACTTCCGCTCTAGAAATCCAGAGAAAACGACTTGGGTAACTATGACCAACGAAAGATTTCCTAGGCTTTCACTTTCTCGCCAATCCCACTTACCTGATTCTGAACGCATTGCAATTGGACCTTTTCGTAATGGAAGTAGTGCAGAGCTGGCTGTACACGCAATGCATCAGGCAACTGAGGTCCGCCAATGCAAAGATCGCATTACTAGCAAGTCTGCTATTTCGCCTTGCGTGCTTTATGAAATGAAGCGATGTATCGCACCTTGCTTAACTGGCGCAGAAACCATTGGCTACGAAGAGATAGTTTCGGAAGCGAATTCAATACTTTCCGGAAGTTCCTCTGCAGTCTCGACAAAATTGATGGAAAGAATTGTTGAGTTAGTTAAAGATGAAAAGTTTGAAGATGCTGCATTAGTTCGCGACCGAATGCATGCATTAGAAGATGGCGTTTATCGCTCTACAAGGTTGCGTGAAATCTCTGCAATTCCACTCATGATTGCTGCCCAACTAAATTCAGTAGGTGGCTGGGATATTCATGCAATTACTCACGGACGATTTGCAGCAGGTGCCGTTGCTCCCCCAGGCGTTGACCCTAAACCTTATGTACTTGAGCTAAAGAATTCCCTGCCGAAGGATATCTCGTTGCCAACCCTGGTTTCTGAAGTTGAATTGATCCTCAAATGGCTCGGTGATGGCGTAACTCGATTAGTTGAGATCACTGATGGACACACTTGGCAGCATCCAATTTCTGCTCGGAT